>JABDDR010000008.1 GCA_013287505.1 Gammaproteobacteria bacterium | reverse complement strand
TTATGTTGGTGGGTAAACACGGCAAGTATTTGGGAATACAAAGAACTATCGCGTCAGTATATCGAATCCTGTTGGAATATCGAGGCAGCAACATTTGTTGCCGAGATGCTTCAACATTATCGCATTACTGAATTACACACCGGCGCTGTGCACGAGATGCTGGCGCTCGCTGCATAAGTTCTCCAAGCTTGATGTTTTTGCTCGACATAAGTTTTGAAAAAGCGACTCCGCGGCCCGCCACGCCGCGCCGGCAGCCCCCCCAACCCGGCAAATTTATATCCAACACCAGAATTAGAACTAGGATCAAAAGAAGGCGGAAAAAGAGTACCGCCACCATATTTAAAATCAAACGAGCGCGCATTTGTGGCGCGATTTTCAACGGCGTCATAAAGACCAGGATTTGCGAAAATTTGAGCATCAACCGCTGCGAGACTGCGTTCTTCTCCGCCGACGAGATGACACCAGAATAATTCGCGTTTTTTCCAATCGGGATCATTGTTCATGACACGACCATAGAAAGCATCGTACAATTCAAATATTTTTAATTGATGTTGTCGATTTACAATGAGTTCACTATGTGAATGCTGTAGGGATGCAGCTCTACATTGCATTACCGCTTGACTAACTGGTGTGCCAAGATCGGTGTCGGGATCATCGAATACAGCTTGAATTTCCGTATCGGTTGCATGTTCAATTGCTGTGGTGACTGCATCATAGCTATTAAACACGTTATCAAGTTCTGCTTTTTGATGGATATTAAAAATTTCTCGGGTGTTTTCACTAATCAACGCTTGGACGTAGGCGCGAACGTTTTCGCGTGCTTGATTACGCTTTTCATCGATCTGTGCGTGCTGTGCGTCGTCTTCGGGTAAATTAGCTTTTAATTCAAGCAAACGAACAATTTCTTTTTCTTGTCTATCCAAATGCACACGCAAGCTGCGTTTTAAAATTTCTTTTATTTGATCCTGAATAATCTGGTGACGCGTTTCTTCTGATAATAAATCTTGGGGGGATGCGTCGTCGGCGGCTATTTTATGTTGATAAGGCGTACCACGCAGATCTTGATAGCGAATGCGTGCAAACGCTTCCATAACAACAGGAATTAAATCGGTATCACCTGTAATAACCAGTGCTTGTAATGGTGTGACAGCAGTTTCTGGTGTTTCACCGCCGTGTTTTCGTCTTGATAAATCCCATGCCATTCCTTTTTGCAATACGTATCGATAATTTGCGTGAATCATACGCGTTGTGGTTTCTGCATCACCGCAGAATAAGGGTCCTAATACATCATGAGATACATCGCAAACTTGATGTGAAAAAAGAGATAATTGTCTGGGTAACAGTGGTAAGTGTTTTGAGGTTGTGATCATGGTAGCACCACGCAACATCAAATTACCCAGATGTGCTAAATGATGATGATCAGCAATTGGTTGTGCAAAACCAAGGATCATCATCATGACATTATAGGGGACTGCTTGAGTGGAATTTTTAAACGTTATCGTGTTTCGCGTAGGCATAGCCTCATTTGTATTGCGATCGAGCCGATAAGGACCAAAATACCGTAAGAGCATTAATGTTGATGTATATGCAAGGTCATTGTCCGCAATCGTTACATAGCGTACGCCAATACCTTGTGAATTGGGCAGCGCTACTTGGTATTTTGTTGTTTCTGTGGTTGGTCCTGCGGCAGTGGCAGCTCGACGCATGATACACCCTCTTAGCATTGTGATTTTAAAAGGAAGTATACCGATAAGCGATTAAGGTAACCTTAAATGAAAAGTGTTTTTGTGTGAATTTCGTACAGCTGTGATTCCTTAAAATGGCCAAAGTCTAGTTAAGGCTCTACTGACAACTATTCTTCAAGTCAAATAACTCTTGTCCGACATGCATAGATACAGTAATATATAGACAATACTCCTAATTTAGACGATATATTAGGAGTATAATCATAAAAAATATATATAGAATGACAAAAAAATGATTATAAACAGAGAGTTAAAATTAGAACAGAATGAAAACATCCTTCTTATTGGACCCAGAGGAACAGGAAAAAGTACGCTATTGGAGCATTATTTCAGCAAGGAAAACACATTGTGGATTGACCTGTTAAAAGCCAGCGAAGAAGAAAAATATGCCAGAAATCCTGATACGTTAATCGCTAACGTTGCTGCACTCTCTGATATCAAAACCCATATTGTTATTGACGAAATACAAAAAGTTCCCCGATTGTTGGACGTGGTGCACTATCTTATCGAACACACAGAAAAATATTTTATTCTGTCAGGGTCGAGTGCGCGCAAAATTAAAAATAACGCGGCAAATTTATTGGCGGGACGTGCGTTTGTATATCATTTGGCTCCTTTTACTTTTACTGAATTAGGTGAAAAATTTCAATTAGAGAATGCATTGAATTGGGGCATGCTTCCTAAAATCTATCAATATCAAGATGATCGTCAGAAGAAAAAATTTTTACAGGCTTATGCACGCACCTATTTAAAAGAAGAAGTGTGGCTTGAACAATTGATTCGTAATTTAGATCCCTTTCGATATTTTTTGGAAGTTGCAGCGCAAGGGAATGGAAAAATAATTAATTATAGTAATATTGCACGTGATGTGGGTGTCGATTATAAAACGGTGGAAAACTATTATTCTATTTTAGAAGATACTTTATTGGGTTTTTTTGTGCATGCTTATTCGGGTTCATTTCGAAAACAAATCAACCAGGCGCCAAAATTTTATTTTTTTGATGTGGGTGTGACACGTAGTTTGGCGCGTATGCTTTCTGTTCCAGCCAGAGAAAAAACAAATTATTATGGGGATTTATTCGAACATTTTATTATTATTGAAATAAAAAAATTGATTGAATATTATCAAAATGAATATCGTTTAAGTTATTTACGTACAAAAACGGACATGGAACTGGATTTAATTGTTGATCGTCCCCAACAAAAAAAACTGTTGATTGAAATTAAAAGTACCGATGATGTGCAGCCCGATCAATTAAATAATTTTAGTCGTTTAATTGAGGAATTCCCAAATTGCGAAGCGATTTGTCTTTCTCGAGATACTCATAAGAAAAAAATAGGGGAAATTATGGTGTGGCCTTGGAGAGAAGGCGTTTGCCATTTTTTTCAATAAAATTTCGCATCTTAAGTGCGACGATGAGTACTTTTTAATTCCCCGGTAAAATATTTGTGCAAAATACTCGTCAACAATGTTGCATACGGTATTCCTTCACGCATCGCTAATGCTTGCGCTTTTTCAATATCCCATTCTGTCATGCGGATATTAACGCGCTTTACCTTGTTGCCGCTTTCTTGAAAAATTTTTGTGTAACGCGTTACTTCTGCCGCAGCATTTTTAATAGATTCATAACCGCCAGATTCTAATGCGTCAATCATTTGTTGATCGTTATCTACGACCTGTTTTTTTTTACGATGCATATCGACCTCCACTATATTTCTTATGTAGTTCTCGGGAAGGATATATTGTTTTTAAAAAAATCCTTTTTCCATCTTCTACGAATGGTACAGGATAGGTGTAACCATCTATAAAAACGACAAAAATACGCTGATGTGCATATTTTGGTTTCTTGCCATGAACGATATCACGTAATCCACCATGCAGAATAGCCACATAAACATCTTCGAAACCTATCTTTCTTTCGACGATCAGCTTTGCATTTTTTTCATCATCCCACTCTATTTTTTTATTAGCTAACATCATGGATTTTATAAAAACGCCTTGTCTCAATATGTGGTATTATAGGACACAAGAACGATAGCATCAATGTTCCGATTTCGAGAGACATGAAAAATCGACCTTACCCGTACATATTGAACTTCAAATAGTTGAATAAATATATTGCATATACTATATTGAATATGTATAATTGTTTTATTGAAATTACAATAACATAAAGCATTTATGGCAAGAATTAACAAAACACAGTTTGCAATACTCGGTTGCCTAAGTATAAAGCCAATGTCTGCCTATGATATGAAGTCATTTATGGCGCGCAGCACGAATTATTTTTGGATGGAATATGAAGCGCAACTATATCCGACATTAAAGAAATTAAATAAAGCAGGTTATATTGATTGTCGTGAGGAGGAAGCGCAAAAGGGTGGTGTGCGAGCATTATATTGCATTACTGATAAAGGCACACGATTTTTATGCGAGTGGATTTCTCAAAAAACAGAGCAAACTAATTATCGCAATGAATTTTTATTAAAATTGTTTTTTGGAAACCAAGTTGATAAAAAAATTTCTTTAAAGCATATTGAATTCTATAAAACAGAAGCATTGGAACAATTAAATCAACTTCTGGCAATTGAAAATGACATTCAAAATAATAAAAAAATAAAACGAAAGCCTTATATTTTAGCAACCATTCGATATGGGATTCATATTTTTAAAGCTGAGATTGCTTGGTGTGATGAAACAAAAAAACTATTAACAACAAGAGGGTAATGTAATGAATGCAATCTGGGCTGCTGCAACACAAACACCTTGGTGGGTTTATGTTTTATTTATTTTTCTGGTACAAAGGGGAATAAAAGCATCAAAACCACATGTGGTTTCCATTATAAAATTAGCCATTGTGCCGTTAATTTTTATTGCATTGTCAATTCACACGGTAATGACCGCATTTCATGTGAATACAATGGTGATTGCGGTATGGCTTGCGAGTATTATTTTGGGTTCAGTTATTGGTTGGTTATTGATACGCAATCATCAATTTAAAGTTGACAGAAAAAAATTACTGATTCAACTTCAAGGCAGTTGGATGATGTTAATTTTAATTCTCGCAATATTTATTTTTAAATATTATTTTTCGTATCAGATTGAATCGGATCCTGCGTTGATAAACCAAACAGGTTTTAAATTTAGTATGTTGGCCGCTACTGGTATTTGTACGGGATTATTTGTCGGTAGATTGCTATGTTATTTCCATAAGTTATGGACCTATGAATCAGTTGATCTAAGTGCTTCATAGAAGTGCGTGTGTCAGAAACGAAGATAGGAAGATAATTGCATTAATATGAGGTTGTTATGAAAAGTAAAAATAATATTATCTTATCTTTTCTTCCATGGATTGTTTTTTCAGCAGGGTTAACCACATTTTTATATGGCGCAATTATTGCGTTTATTTTAAATATTATTATCTCTAAAAAGGATTTATTGCGCGGTGTTGTTTTAGAAATTGGTGGCGCTTTATTTTTTGCTGTGATGATTATTCTTGGATTATTATTTCCGCATGGCAATGCGTTCACACAACATCCGAATTTATGGAGCAATATCGCGATGAGCGCGATTATGCTTGGATCTGTTGCGATTAATAAACCTTTTACAAGTCAGTATACGGATCAAGGCACGCTGAAATTACATCGACATCTGTCAGTAATTTGGGGATTTTTATTGTTGCTTGCAGCAGTAATTTCACTGGCGCATGCTTATTTTGATTTAAGCAATACCATGAGCACACTTGGAACGATTGTGGTTATTTTTATTGGTATTAAAGCAAATACGCTTTATCCAAAAATATATATTGAAAATATGAAAAAGAAATTAATTGAGAAAAATAAAAATAATATTTTCTTGAAAGGCAATTACGCACCGGTCAAAGACGAATTGAATGTCGATAATTTAGAAGTGGTTGGAAAAATCCCAGAGGATTTATTGGGTATTTACATGCGAAATGGTCCCAATCCTGAATTCCCACCGATTTCTTATACGTTTCCGTTTGATGGGGATGGCATGATTCATGCTGTTTATATTGCCAATGGAAAAGCAAGCTATAAAAATCGCTTTGTTGAAACAGCAGGATTATTGGCAGAACGTAAAGCGGGTAAAGCATTATATGGTGGCTTTAAATTCCCAGTACCACCAGACCCAATATATGTGGGTGAAAATGCAGAACCATTTAAAAATGGCGCCTTTATTCATATTATTCGACATGCCAATAAATATCTTGCCATGCATGAATCGGATAGCCCTTATGAAATGAATTCAAAATTAGAAACCTTAGGCTTGTGGTGTCCTGCTACAGAAAAACCTATTAAGGTTTCACCGCATACGCGCAAATGCCATAAAACAGGGGATTTATGGTTAATTAACTATGATGTCGAGCCGCCATTTTTAACGGTCTACTGTGTTGATAAAAATGGTAAAGTAAAGCTAAAAAAAGACATTCAGAAAAAATATTCCACAATGATGCATGATTTTGCACTTACAGAAAATTATGTCATTTTCTTTGATTGTCCGGTTGTTTTTGATGTTAAAAATTTAATGTCTGGAAAAGAAGTAGTTAGCTGGCGACCTGAGTTAGGTGTGTGTATTGGCGTGATGTCACGCGAAACGGGTTCTTTGCAATGGATTCAAACTGAAGCATTTTTTGTTTTTCATTTTGCGAATGCTTATGAAAATGGACAGGAAATCATTGTAGATTTTGTGCGACATGTTGACTTAAAATTATCCGCGTCAAGAGAAAAAGAAAAACCACCCACACTCCATCGCACCAAAATTAATTTATCAACGCAGACCGTTCGGCATGAACAATTGGATGATCGTGCGGTTGAATTTCCTCGTATTAAAGAAGATGTGGATACGCTGCAGCATCGTTTTATTTACGTGCCCACAGGCAGCAATAACTCAGAATCTGTTATTAAAAATGCATTAATTAAATTTGATGTCGAAAAAAATTCCAGTGATGTTCATGATTTTGGAAATTCCTGTGAGATTGGTGAAGCTGTTTTTGCTCCAAAAGCAAAATGCACCTCAGAAGATGACGGTTATCTCATGTTATTTGTTTACAACAAAATAGAAAATAATAGCGAATGCGTGATATTAGATGCGCAAAACATGAAGAATGAGCCGTTAGCGCGGATTAAAATGCCGCGACGTGTACCGCATGGTCTGCATGGATCATGGATGGATGGTGAGTGGAGATAATAGGTAAGTATATGACATCCCTTGATTCCCGATTTTTGACCATTATTTATAATATAATTCGTATATTTTTCATGAGGTTATCGTCAATATTATCGTTTGAGTTATCACTGCGACTGGTGTAAAATTACACAAGACGAAGTCAATCCCAATAAAGAGGACGCAATGTTCGCAGATAAGACAAACACCACTATTGTCAATTTAAACCAAGCAAAGCAATATATTCAATCCGCAGATTTGTCTATGGTGGAAGATCGATTGACGTACATCGACAATTGGCCTAGAAAAAAAGCATTACAAGCCGTTTCGATCTATCGAAACTATTTATATCTTCTAAAAAAATACCCGGATAATATTTTACCGCCATCCTACGAAATAGATGAGGCGTGGCATGCCCACATTTTGTTTTCAAGACATTATGTGAAATTCTGCCAAGAGTTGTTTGGTTGTTACCAGCATCATGACCCACATGAAATGCTGCTAAAAGATGGAACCAAACAATTAGAAAAGCTATTTGAAGCAACACAAGAGTTGTACAAAAAAGAATTTGGTGATTATTTATATCACTTTAAACGTCGTCCTTGGCACATTCAAAAGATATTAAGAAAAATTTCTCGAAGTGAGCAAGGAAAATAATTCGAAAAAACACATGGATTTTGCGTTTATGGCAAAGACAAAGTTTAGCAAGATACTGGAACATGCTCTGGTCACCACATTGATTGCAGGTGCGTTAGGGCTTTTGATTTCGGATTATTTCTCTTTTAAAAAGAAAATGTACGATGGGCTTAATCAAATACAAAATGAAGTAGCACACACAGTTTTTCAAGACGAAGTGGCTTATAAATTTTGTACTTCTTATCGCATTCACAGCTCCAATGTTTGTGGTTGTTTTAATGATATTGAGGAATACAGACTCATTGAAAAATTAGCCAATAATTTTGCTGCTGTTCTTGGTAGTCTTCACAAGCTAGGGAAATTTGTTCCATATAAAACATTCGAGGCAATACAACAATTAGATTGTTGGCAAAACAAGGTATTTTCATCTTCCAAAAGAATTTGCGAAGCGAACGTGTTAAACACGCCGGCTGAAATGGATGCTTGGCGTATAGAAATTAATACCATTCTGGAAGCAAATAGAAGAGAGTATCATGGGACAATGTACTCTATCGGCGAATATCTTGCCTACGTTTTTACAAACAAAGTCAACGAACAATACACATATACTTCGGAGTGCAATAAATTCAGTAAATACTCAATTGTGCCGTCTTTTCAACCCGAAAAAAGTCGATAACGATGCAGAAAAGATGCTTAATGATAACCATGTAATTACCGGATTGATTGGAGTCAAATTTAACCATCCACTGAAGGCTACAGTAAGAACAGCCATTACAATCGAAGCAATTAAGAAATTTGTTAAGAAAATTGACATGGGATGTTTTTCTGCATTCTCATCTTTCATTAATCACCTCCGCTAAATTACACAAAACGAATTAATTTTAATATATCATAAAACACCGATAAAACGATGAACCAAAAAATGCAAACACATATTTTCGGTTCATTATTCTGAATAACAAGAAAATTACACTGGTCTTCCGCCACCACACAACGCTACGTTAGCTTTTTTTTGCTTTGCTTTGAATATGTTTAATAATTTTTTCATGATTATTTTCCTATCGACTTATCAATTTAACATTAAGAACCATACGAAGCGAATTCTGGCAAACAACCAATTTTTAGTCAATCTTTTTTATTTCTAATCGCTTTTTAATGCATAAACAATGGGTTATAAATTTTTATTACGTATTTTAAGTGTATATTTATAACATCGCGAACATACTGACCATTAGCGCATGATCTGTGCTAGTAAAACAAATAGCATGTGTCGGTGGAGGCGGTTCAATCTCGCATGTTGAAATGCGTATAACAAAAATGAAGAAAGCGGCTTAAATTACTTTTTTCCCTATTTTTTGCTTGACCTGATCGATCATGTGAACACACAATGACTGATTTTTAATTAACCAGGTGGTCGTATGAAAAACCTGCCTAAGCAAGAAAAATTTAGGCCAAAAATGAGATAGAGTGAGCAAATGCCAAAACCCACTTCACCCGGTGAAATGCTGCAAAGCATAAAGCGAAATATTCAAACAGAAACTCATAAAACGTTTGAGCAATGGCTTACAATTGCTGGAAAAACAGGCATTAAAAAACACAAAGAATTAACTTGTTGGTTAAAGGAAGAAAAAGGGTTGCGACATAATCAGGCAATCTGGATTGCTTGGGAAGTCATTGAGCCGGGACGTGCTTCACAATATGAAAATCCGGAACAATTATTAAATGCATTATATAGCGATAAAAAAGCGCGGTTACGACACATTTATGACGCGATCATAAAGGCTTGCCATACATTGGATAGCGATATAAAAGTGGTTGTTTGTAAAACTTACAGTAGTCTGCGCGCAAAAACACAGTTTGCTATTATCATTCCACGCACCCAAACATCCATTGATATTGAGCTGGCGTTACCAGCTGAAACCAAACCTACCGGTTTACTTGAGTCTTATTCTGGGCATAATGAAAAATTTAATTTTAGAATTCGCATGAACAATGTTGATGACGTTAATTCTATCCTGCTCAGCAAAATAAAATTAGCCAAAAATTTTGTAAACAAATGAAAAGTTTTTAATTACTTTGTCTGATTTTTTATGACGCCACAGGCAATTCTATCGCCTCCACCACCCAGTGGTTTTGGGAAATCAGAATAATTATCGTCACCCGCATGAATAATAACCGCATGTCCGTATAAATCTTTTTCTGTTAAGCGTGGTGATAAAACAGGGTGATTCGCAATTCCTTTTGCATCAACATACAATGCAGGCATATCTCCTAGATGACCGTTCGGATTGTAAGGTCCTAAATGCTTTCCAGTATGACCTGGATCGTAATGACTTCCTGCATCTTTACCATCATGATCACACGAAGGCATCGCATGTAAATGCATACCATGCATGCCTGGTGGCAATCCGTGTAAATCAGGTGTAATCAGCAATCCACCATACTGTGAATTTTGAAATGTAATTGTTCCAATTTCTTTTGGGAGATTTTTTTCTGCCTTTGTCGTGCTGTCTGTATTATTTACTATAACGGGTGTTAATAAATACATAGGCACAGTTACTTCAGTAGGCTTTGAAAACGCAGAAAACGAAAAACAACAAGTAGAAATAAATAATGCTACACCTAATTTTTTAATTGTCATTATTTTTATCCTTTTAATCTAGAATTGATGTTTTTTTATTTGCAAGCAATAAAATGCGATACTTTCGGCGCTTTGTCCGCTTTATGAAAAGCGCTAATTTTCTCTTGAATTTGTCGATCATAAGTCGTTGCGCGCTCATGATGTTGTCGTAAATGTTCCAACCATGATTCTACCATAAAAATTTCTTTTACATGCTCTGGGTTATTTGAATCGGTAAATAACTCCCAGAAAAATGCACCTTCACGTAAACGAATTTGACGCATATCGCGCATGGCATGAATAAAAGATTCAAGTTTTTCTGGAGCAATGATGTATTCAATAATGACCATGATAGGTCCATGTTCATATTGCGATTCATCAACAATCGGCACTTCTGAAAGATGAGATGAAGGCGTTAAATCAAGATCAATAATACTTTTCAATGAAAAAGATCGCGTTATTGCTGCACTGATTAGCAAACCAACCACTGATAAAATGAGAGCGGTTGAAACTGAAAACGCAGATGCAACACATCCCCACAATGCACTGCCCGCGGCTATTCCGCCGAACATAGTTGCTAAAAATAAGGATGAAGCCCTTGCGCGAATCCAAGCGGCTGTCCCAAGTAGTACAGCCGTATTTAACGTGACCAAGATAATTAACCATGCGATACCACCCACTATCATCGCGATGCAAATCAAAGGAAAAAATTTTCCTAGAGTTATTGTGAGTACCGTAAAACCAAATACAATTTCACTAAAAAAAATCAACTGGTCATAATTATATTTTTTGCGAAGCACAGGAAGTAACGACACACCAACAATGGCACCCAATCCAAAAAGACCCACTAACAATCCATAACTTTGCGGACCTCTCAATAATTCTTTACGAACAAACAAAGGCAGTAACGCCATTATTGAACTTGCAAATATAAAAAAACCCAATGTACGCATTAATATATTTTGAAGGATTGGCGCATGTAATCCATAGCGAAATCCAACGCGCATGGCACTAAAAAATCTTTCTGCGGGTAAAATTCGAGTAATCGGTTCACGATGCCACTTTATTAATGCAATAATAATACCCAAGAAAGATAGTGCATTGAGAGCGAATACTGCAGCGGAGCCGCTCGTTGCAATAATAATTCCTGCGATGGCAGGTCCAACAAGACGCGCAACATTAATTCCTACACCGTTGAGTGTCACCGCGGAAGATAAAAAATTCTTTGGAATGATTTCAGGAGTAACTGCTAACCAAGTTGGACCTGCAAATGCAATGAAAATCCCTACTATTAATGAAAGTGATAATAATAATGCAGGCGTCATTAAATGGTAATGCGTGATCAGTGCCATCGCCGTTACCATGACACACATACCAATTTGTAAAAATAATAGATAGAGTCGACGATCCAAAATATCTGCTAATGCGCCAGCAGGTAATGCTAATAAAAAAATGGGTAGCGCATCAGTTGATTGTATTAAGGCGATTAATAAAGGCTTATTCGTGAGGGTTGTCATTAACCAACTTTCACCCACATCTTGCATCCAAGTTCCAATATTAGAAAATACAGTGGCAAGCCAAATAATTCTAAACACAGGAAATAAAAGTGGTGCCCATGATGAATTATTTTTATCAGCAGAAGGAAAATCCATTTTCTAGACTCTCTATTAAACGAGCTCAGTTGATAGGAGACTGGTATAGTATTATCTTAATCCTTTCACAGCATGATGACTAAGGGTGAATGACTATGGATGGCATCAAAGGTCAGCGTTCAATCAAAAAGATCTGGAAAAGCGAACCCACCATCGAAGGCGCTGGCGTTCACCTAAGACGAGTCTTTGGTTTTCATGAATTACCACTGCTCGATCCTTTTTTGTTATTAGATGATTTTCGCTCGGAAAACCCAGCTGATTATCTCGCTGGATTTCCGTGGCATCCGCATCGCGGCATGGAAACGATAACCTACGTGTTAGATGGTGATGTTGAACACGGCGATAGCATGGGAAATCAAGGGATTATTTCAGCAGGTGATGTTCAATGGATGACAGCTGGTAGCGGCATTATTCATCAAGAAATGCCAAAAGGAAATCGCATCGGTGAGATGCTCGGATTTCAATTATGGGCAAATCTTCCAGCGCATTCTAAAATGATGGAGCCGCGTTATCGCGATGTAAAACGCAATGATATTCCCGTTATCAAAACACCTGAAGGCGCTACAATTCGAATTATTTGCGGGTCGATCAATGGAACGCAAGGTCCCGTACAAGATATTATAACGGAACCAGAATATCTGGATGTAACACTGCCCGCAGGAAAAACATTTACGCATCCTGTAAAATCAAGTCATACCGTTTTTGCGTATGTGATCGATGGCGACGCTTATTTTGATCCTGCGCGCATTCCTTTTGCGCATGATGCTGCAGGAATTAATTATTTTGATATGAAACCACCCTGTTCATGCGGTAATGGAACGCTGGTGCTTTATGAAATCGGCGGAACAAATATTACAGTAACAACCGATAAACATGACGTTCGTTTTTTACTGATATCGGGAAAACCACTCAATGAACCAATTGCGTGGTACGGTCCCATTGTTATGAATACGCACGCGGAACTGCGTCTTGCATTTGAAGAATATCAAGATGGCACATTTGTAAAATCACGATAAATTTTTTGTCTTAACATTTATTTAAATCACGGAGAAAAATATGAATAAATCATCGCTTGAATTACTAACACCAAATAACTTCGTACTCGCTTTAATTGATCACCAGCCACAAATGTTTTTTGGCGTACAATCAGCAGATCGTGAAACAGTTATCAATAATGTAGTAGGTCTTGCTAAGGCTGCCAAAATATTTAAAGTGCCTACGGTACTGACAACAGTTGCTGCAAAATCATTTAGCGGTCCACTCATTTCACAAATACAAGCTGTTTTCCCCGATCAAAAACCAATAGACAGATCGACCATGAACTCATGGGAAGATAAAAATTTTTCAGCGGCGATTGAAAAAACAGGACGTAAAAAAATAGTAATGGCAGCACTGTGGACTGAAGTTTGTCTCGCATTTCCTGCTATTTCAGCCATTGAAGCAGGTTATGAAGTTTATGCTGTCGTGGATGCATCTGCAGCTTCCAGTAAAGAGGCACATACAGCAGCCATTGCAAGAATGACACAAGCCGGCGTTATTCCGCTGACTTGGTTGCAAGTGCTGTGCGAATTGCAGCGTGATTGGGCTCGCCAAGAAACCTACGCAGCGGTTACTAATCTTGTTAAAGAACACGCTGGTGCTTATGGATTAGGTATATTTTATGCTGAGTCAATGATAAGCGGACACAAGGGTTCGTAATGTCATCTCTAGTTTCAATGCCGTTAATGTTTTCCGTCCAATCTCTTCAAACCAAAAAAGGAGATCACCGACAGATCTCCTTTTTTATCTTTTATTAACAAATACCTGCGAAACAGCTTGAGATCCCACTAATTTTTATTAGTGTACCATGGAACACTGATCACTATTGTGCGACGATCACGATCCAGCATCAACAACGTTTTTAAACCTGCAGCATGAATATTATGAAGCAAATAATCATACCAGTGCATTTCTACTAATTCAGGAATAACCACCGCAATAAGATGACCCGGATTTTCTTTTTTGGTTTTTTTAACAAAATCAAGGATGGGTTTATATATGCGTCTATAGGGTGATTTTATAATTTCAAGACGCGGAATAGCATCTTTTGCAGCTTTGGCTGGTTTTTCAACTTCATTCGCCCATATCGTTTTTAAAGATGGCTCATCATTTTGTGTGCTGATATAAATGGCAATGACATCGTCAGAAAGTTGTAAACCAAATCGAACCGCTTTTTCTGAAACACGATTCCATCCATTGATTGGAACGATTACGATAGGAGATTTTAATTTATCAGATCCAAACTTCAATGGCTGTGTAATTTCTTTATTAATTTTTTCGTAATGTTTTTTGATAAGTATAAATATCATCACCAGTAGCGGCATCACAATGACAATAATCCATGCGCCTTGCGTAAATTTTGTCATGATTATAATAATTAAAGCGATACAAGTAGTGACAGCACCAATCGCATTTAAAGTCATTTTAGAATAACTTTTTTTATCTTTTTGTCGTATCCAATAAACAACCATGCCCGATTGTGACAATACAAATGCTGTAAAAGCCCCGATAGCAAATAAAGGAATTAACTTTTCAGTAATGCCGCCAAATGCCACTAATAACAGGCCAGAAATAAATACTAAAATAAAAATGCCGGCCGAATAAACCAACCGTCGTCCTCGTTCAGCAAAAAAAAGCGGTAAATAACCATCTTCCGATAATAGTCGACATACCCGCGGGAAATCGGCAAAACTCGTTTGCGCTGAAAAAGTTAACACGAAAAAAATAGCTGCAATGGCGAGATAATAAAAAATTCCGCGTCCAACTACCGCTGTGATTAATTGTGACAATATATTTTGATAGCCCGGTAAATCTTCATTCATCGCGGCGATATGATACGACGGACAAAGATATCCGATAAAAAGCATAAATAAAGAAAGTAACCCTACGACGATGGTTAGCGTCCACCGTGCATTAGTGATGCTGGGTTTTCGAAATAACGGCACCGCATTGCTTACGGCTTCAATACCCGTCATCGCAGTCAGGCCATTCGAAAAAGCACATAACAATAACCATATGCTGACTGTCGTTGTTGCAGTTGGAATATGCGGTGGCGCAATCACGGCAACGGGATGACCGTGACTGATCCAGGTCTTGTATAATCCAATCAAAACGGAAATACCCAAAAATAAAATAAATGCTACTGCAGGATAAATAAACATTAACCCTGATTCACGTACGCCACGCAAATTGACCACAGCCAGTGTCAACAAAACAATAAGACACAATGTGAGCGTGTAAGGTTGCAGAAATGGGATGGCAGAAACGATAACGCCAACACCCGCTGAAATTCCAACCGCCACATTTAAAAGATAATCGATGAGCAACGATGCTGCCGCGCACAAACCCGCTTTTTTACCGAGATTGGCACTTGCAACGGTATAAGCACCGCCGCCCATGGGATAAGCAGCAGCAGTTTGTTGATAAGAAAGATAAAGCAAGAAAAGTTGTCCTATGACCATCATAGAAACAATAAAAAAATAGTGCAGACCCAGTGCGCCCAATGGCAACAAAACAATTAACGCCGCTTCAGGTCCGTATCCGATGGAAGCCAATGCATCGAGACCCAATGCAGGTACGCCAGTAAGGACAGTGAGTTCCTGTTTCTTACTGGCTGACGAAGCAAGTTGACTACCTAATAGCTTATTCAAAAATGACATAGTGCTTCATATTAATATGAAGTGGATTGTTTTGAATATTAAGCTTTCTTTTCATGACAGCATTCAATGCCGGCGCACTTCTTCACCATTTTTTTGAAGTGGCATTTTGCCTCACAAATATAGGCAAATGCTTCTAGCGAAAGCGCAGCAGCCTTGCCGCAGTCATGCTCATTAGCTGCCTTTTCATGAAGTTCAGCTGCTTTTTTCAGAAATCCCGCTATTTTTTTATGACATTCTGCTTTTTCGGGGCAGTGTTTATCGCCATGACCATGCTGTTTATCGCAATTTTTTTTATCTTCCATGATATTTCTCCAGTTTGAGGGGGGGCTAAATTATGTACAATACAACTTTAGCATTGCGCTGTTTCTAACGCCAGGGCGATCGGATATTCAAATTTTAACCCCCAGCACTGCTGCATTATTTTGCGCGTGCGATTGACGAAATTCTTGAAGATCGCGCAATGAATCACGCAATGGATCTGTTCCTTGGCTAAAGTCTGGGATACATTCCCGTGGTATCATAAAAACGCCATTCACTACAACCCCTCTGGATATATACATTTCCTTTGCTTCATCGATATTCCCACCCACAAGAATGATATTTTTTTGACTACTATTCAAAGTACTCAGTTCTGAAATGGCCATTACTGGGTTAAGACCTTGGTCTCTCACCAATGCAATGAGCGCTTTAACATCAATCTCATTATCAAACCAACTGCATTCATCACCCAGTAATTCTGAAGGTAAAGTCAATGCTTCTCTTGCTTGATCACGCAACATACGACCATATAAAATTTTTGAAATGTATTCAGCGGTAGGCAGATTATTTTTTCCAAAAAAATCAGCGGTTCGAGTTCTAAAATTCACGCCATTAATAATACCAACCACATTTGCCCACGGCTCATGTTTAGTGATCAATAAATGATACATAATATCTCGTAATTTAAAGAAATTAGTACAGCGCGGTAATATTAATTCTGAAATTTGTTCAACTGAGATTTCTAATCTTTTTTCGTTATGTTCGCGTAAAAATTTATAAAATCTTAACTGTTCCTCCGTAAATTTTTTTGCATAGTTTGCTGAAAGACCATTTGCTATTTCGATAAAACGTTCAATACGATATTGCATTTTTTTGATATCGATAATGTGTCTCATTGCAACTTCAAATGCCATGCCTGAGCTTAACAAATATGCACATGCATCTACTGTTCTTTTCTCTTCATCTAAAAGAGACGGACTTCCTTTATATTCAGGAATAAAAAATCTCCTATATTGTGAAAAAACTTCTGGTGTGACACCAAAATACGCCAATTTAAAAAATGCAATGCTTTGATCGTGATCAAATGAAACGATGACAGATAACGATAAATTTTGAATAACCCTGTTATGAATAGTGCGCATCGGTTTCCATGAATTACAGAGAACACACGCTGACACGATACGCGATAAAAATGCATCTTTTTCAGCAGGAGACATTGCATTGGATAAGCACGCCTGTGCAATGGCATCTTTCATGATATCAATTTCATCTAACACAGCAGGGGTATTTGCAACTGTAAGTTCCTGCGATTGGATTGTTAATGCCGCACTGCCTGGAATCGGTTTTCCTTGATAATTATTTGCTTTCCACGCAAGAAAAAATTTCTGCAATTCTGCGCAAATACGCATTCCCATACCATCTGATTCAGATTTATAAATAAAACCATCATCAATATCAAACTGCATAAATTGCATTGCTTTTATATGAGACGCATCGCCGTAAGTAATATAATGGCAACCCTGTTTATTTCGAAATACGATACTTTGTAAGTCGGGTAAATCTACTGCGGAAAAACCATGCATTTTTGAAATAATAGCAATTGCTGTATTTTTATCAAAAGCATCATCGTGCGCGCTTTGTGCTTCCAACAAAGTTATTGCAGAGTGTGCTCGCACAAAATCAGCTGGGAAATTTAAATTTGGAAATACATTATCGATTGAATTTCCATTTATTGCGGTATAGTAAAAGTTAAACTCAGTAATTCCTTTTTGATGTAATTCAAATATTATCGCTGGTAAATCTCTGCAATAATGTGGATAGACTGTTGAAAATGTGCTTCTATCTGCCAATCTAATTTCGATCGGTAAACTTCCATGAAACACAGCAATTGCATCAATATATAACTGCGACGTAACGTTATTTATTCTGTAAATCCCTTTAAAAATATCGCGCATGTCGCACCCCTTTAAATATTCATATCCGCAGACACTGATTCAAAGCTTTTGGTAATTTTAACCAGTTCAGACCGTTGACTCAACTCACTAGTATAAACGACATATCTTCCGTTTGGTGATAAAACAGCATGTTTACTTTTACCTGAATGTGTTAATTGTAAAACGTGATCTTCTTTTTTTAAATAGAAAAAATATTTCCAGATTTAGAATAGGTGCGCCGATTCAATTTCTAAGTGCAACCACTACACCTATGTCTTATTTTCAGTTTATCGCTGATTTTTAAAATTATTATTCATGAGAGCATTACAAAAACGGTTGTCTCAAAGTACATATCAATCATCATGCTCATAGCTCTAATTATCAGCATTAAACAATATGAATTATTCGTGTATACTCATTCATTAAAATTTAATCACCAAGGATAACAACAATGACAAAGTAATGACCCCGGGTTTTGGTGGATTCTCTACCAAAATGCGCGAAGCACGCAAAGGGAGAAATCCTGCAACTGGCATGGGAATGATTAGACCAAAAGCTACCGAAGCTGCGTTTTGGAGCCACTTTAACATGGCAAACAATTTAATTTGATCACATGACTGAACACCACGATCTTGTTTTGCTGGTTTGAACTTGGATTTCAGAACTGTGGTTGTCCGCCGAAGCGACATCTTCAACTATATGGAGCGGAGCATTTAATGAACGCGCTTCTATGAGGCCTTGCATAATTCTTTCTATTTCTTGCAACTGTATTGTTTCATCAAATCCACCTAAAGCACGACGTGAACACAATTCCAAAGCCTGTATGACTCCATGGACTTCTTTCGTCGTCTTAATAGAATATTTCACAAAGAAATCGGATCTTCTCATCGGAGTTCTTACAAAAAAAACAGGCGGTGCTGTTAAAGTTCCAGGTTCGTGCATCGGTGGAATATCTGAAATAATCGAATGCCACAGTCTTGAAAGCATTCTGCAGCTTTCCGTGTGAATATTGTACAAACTAAAGCCCAACTGCAAAGGATCAGAAAAAAAATCTGCTATGGTTATTTTATTTTCCACGGGCGCTAAGTACGACATGCTGAGTGATTCACCTCGAGTGAGGAGATTAACAGCGACATTTATTTTTTCTCTCCATCGTCTACTCAGACGATCCATGTGAACTTCTTGATGCTGAAGATCTTTTAACAAAGATCCCGCTTCTCCAGAATGCAGATCTAGATCTATATTGTTTAACTTTTCAAAAAAGCGAATCGCTACATCTAAAGATCGTTGAGGATAAATACTTGTGGCTAACCGCAATAAGAAAGGCTCTCGCACGTAATTCATATCTTGTATGTCCTGCAAACGCATTTCTTCTGGTACATGTATAATTCCCAGCCAATAAAGCACAGTTGGATTTTCATTTTCTATTTCGGCATCAAGTAAACTTCTTAAAGCTACATCATCAGCGACAAATTCGCATATTCTCTGGAGTGCTACATGGCCTTCAAGATTCCCTTCTGAGCGTGTCACTAACATGTAATAATGAATTGCCTTATCAACATTGGGTTGTATGTAAGACAATAAATCACACATGCCTCTGCCACCATAAATCTCTGCGAGTAGCAGAGCTGTTTTTTGACCGTCGCGTTCTGCTATCGCACACAAGAGTGTTTCCCATTCATCTGCAGAAAATGTAAAATGAGTTGATCCTATATTCAATAATTTTTCTGCACTTATTCCATCATCTAGTGCAAGACATTCATTAATATAAAATAACGCGCGTTCCTTTTTTTGTTGAACATATTTCCCTTCAGCATATAGAGTTGCGAGTATAGTTATGGCTGTGATATTGCGATTGCTGCCGGATCGAATAATTAACTCAAGCGGATTTTCAACGCCCAAATTTTGGAGTACTGTTATTGGTTCTAAAGAATTGTCGACAGTATATTCCAACCAAAAATACCCAAGATATGCGCGAGCCGATTCATTGTCAAATGTTACTGCGGTTTGCAACTGCTGGCTTACTTCAAGTAAATCATTCAATGATTTCTTAGAAAACCTATATTTATCTCTCGCAAATTCACAAATAAATTGTGATTTTAACCAGTGTATTTTTTTCTGTGCCTCTGTTAAAGATTGCTGGTTCAAATCATTTGTTTGAAGTTCACCTTGAAATTTTCTGATTTCATCCGAAATAGAGTCTAATGCGTGAAGAATCATAGATTCATCATTTCGCAGATATGAATCCACATGTCGAAAGCGCTTAAGTACTTCCAATAATCCCTTTTCGAACGCCTCTAGGCATCCAGACATATCTGTCATATGACTTATTGACATTAATCTTTCGTACACTGAACTAGCAATTTTATATTTTTCAAAGTTTGGGTGATGTTGAAATCTGGAACGCATGGATTTTCTCTGTATTTTCTATAGTAACAAAAACGACCGTTTATATTACCTCATCTCTAAATTCAAATCTGCAACAAACACTGGGCAATTAATGGTAATTAAAACGGTTAAAAATTCAGAGTTATACAACTTGCCACTATGAGATGGGTTACGTTACCATTGCCGCCAATTATTTAATCAATTGGGATGAAATTTATGCTAATAGGATATGCGCGCGTCTCAACTGCTGATCAATATTTATGTATGCAAGAAGACGCACTAAAAGGCGCTGGCTGCGAAGACATTTTTAAAGATATTGTCAGCGGCGCTAAAACCGCTCGACCTGGTCTACATTCTGCGATATCGCATTTACGAAAAGGCGACACACTGGTTGTATGGAGATTGGATCGCTTGGGTCGATCCCTAGCGCATCTCATTGAGACCGTAAAAGAATTAAACGACCAAGGCATTGGATTTAAAAGCTTACAGGAAAATATCGATACCACTACCAGTGGCGGACAATTAATTTTTCATATTTTTGGCGCACTTGCCCAATTTGAACGTGAGCTGATTCGTGAACGCACACAAGCGGGATTAAAAGCGGCTCGTGTGCGTGGTCGCATGGGTGGACGACCTGTGCAATTAAACACGCAAGAAATTAGAAAGCTTAAAAAACACTACGATAAAGGTGATTTATCGGTGATGGAAATTTGTAAATTATTTAATATTACAAAACCAACGTTGTATCGATACTTAAAAAATGAAAAACAAAAAAAACTAAAACAACCCAGCGATAAAAAATCATATGAGTAATGACAATATCTTTAATCTGAGCGACGATGAACTGACCCTCGCTCAAGCAAAAAATTCAGATAAAAACAGGCTGGGTTTTGCAATACTTTTGAAATATTTTCAATTAGAAAGTCATTATCCAAAGCATTTAAAATATATCGACACACTGATGCTAAATTGCATCGCCAATCAATTAAATGTTTTAACCTCATGCATTGATGATTTTGATTGGGAAGGTAGAAGCACAAAGCGATTTCGCACAGAAATTCGCAATCTGCTGGGATATAAAAAAGCAACTCTTGATGATGTTGATAAATTAAAAGAATGGCTAATTAAAAACGTGTTTCCAAATAATGTCAGGAAGTCACAGAGAATTGAACATGCATATGAATATTTTCAATCGCAAAAAATAGAACCGTTTACGTCAAAAGAACTTATGAAGTATATTCAATCAGCACATCAAAAATTTGAACAACAGTTATTTGATTCAATTCACACTGCACTACCAGATAATACAATAAAGATGATGGATTCACTATTGGTTGATGACTCTGAGATAGACGATTATGAACAAGATGGTAATGAGTTTGAAATTAGATTTAGACAATTAAAACAAGATATTCCAGGCGCAAAATTAAAAAATGTGGCGCTTGCAATACAAAAGGTGAATTACTTAAAAAAATTGCAATTACCAAAAGAATTTTTATCTAATTTATCATCAAAATTAATCAATAAATATTACACGCGTGTTCTGACTGAGCATCCGCTCAATATTAGAAGGCATGAACCATCTATTCGATACGGTATCTTCTCACTATTTTGTTATTTACGATCGCAGCTACTTACCGATGGCTCGGCTGATTTAATGATGCAGCTAATACATAAAATTCGCACGTCTGCTGAGAATTCCGTTGATAAAAAAATTCTTTCTGAAGTAAAACGTGTCAACGGAAAATTTGATATATTGTGCTCACTGTCGATGATTTCAATAGAAAATCCGACGGGTATTATTCAAGAAGAGATTTACCCAACAGTTTCAAAAGAAACAATGTGCGATATTGTTAAAGAATATAATTCAAAGGGAAGATGGTATGAACATCAAGTGCATAAAAAAATGCATTCAGTGTACTCACATGCCCATAGAAAAATATTATTAACACTGCTTGAAGCATTTGTATTTGAAACCAATGTAAATGACAGCAAGCCATTATTAGAAGCGATTAAAGTAATCATTGAAAATCGTGATTCAACTGATCGCTATTATCCGAAAAATATTTTAGCGCCAATTAAAAATGTGATTTCCAGTGAATGGGATGGTTTAGTCGTTTTTAACGAGAAAACCGATAAAAAAATACATCGTATCAATTATGAAATTGCCGTTTTGCAAGAACTTCGAAGACAACTGGGCTGTAAAATGATCTGGATTGAAGGTGCTTTGCGTTATCGTAATCCACATGATGATTTACCAAAGGATTTTGAAGAAAATCGCGAACATTATTATAATTTATTGGGTCTGCCGATTAATGCGCGTGATTTTACTGATCCGCGTAAAAAACAATTACACGAGAGCTTGAAAGCATTAAACGATACCATTTTAGAAAATGATAAAGTTGAAATTCTTGAAAAAAATGGTGGTCACATAAAAATATCACCTTACGATCCACAAGCAGAACCACCGAATATTAAAAAATTACATGAAGCGATTAAAGAAGAATATGGAACAATCAGTTTAATTGATGTGTTAAAAGAATCTGAACTGGACATTGGACTTACAAAAAAATTTCATTCATCTGCTACCAGAGAAAGTTTACCCAAAGAAACTTTACAGTTTCGTTTACTTCTGTGTTTATATGGAATCGGCACAAATACAGGACTAAAATGCATTAGCGCTTCCAATGATGAGGTGAAATACGCTGATCTAAAATATGTTAAGCGTCGATATATTACTGTCGAAGATGTGCGGCAAGCCATCGTTGAAGTAGTTAATAAAAATCTAGAAATCCGTGATCCACGCATATGGGGAACTGCAACAACTGGCGTTGCATGCGATTCCAAAAAAATAAGTGTGTGGGATCAAAATTTAATGGTGGAATATCATGCCAGGTACAAAGGTCGCGGTGTGATGGTGTATTGGCACGTTGAGAAAAAAGCATTGTGCATTTATTCGCAATTAAAAACATGCTCATCATCTGAAGTTGGAGCCATGATTAAAGGCATATTGGATCATTGCACCAAGATGGAGGTCAATAAAGCGTACATGGATACGCACGGACAAAGCACGCTCGGATTTGGTATCGGTGAATTATTAAGTTTTGATTTACTGCCAAGGCTTAAAAATATTTATGAGCAAAAATTATATTATCCGTCCGTTGGTAAAAAAGATGAGTACAAAAATCTGGAAAAAATTTTAAAGTATTTGATTGATTGGAAATTAATTGAAGATAATTACGACGAAGCCGTTAAATATGGTGTTGCATTAAAAACAGGGACAATGGAACCGGATGTTTTTGTGAAGCGATTCAGCAGTGACAATTACCAGCACCCGATATATAAAACCATTGTAGGGATCGGAAAAATTGGCAAAACAAATTTCCTATGCCGCTATTTAATGATCGAGGAATTACGTATTGAAGTGCATGAAGCACAAAATGTTGTTGAACGTCTCAACAGCATCATGGGATTTATTTTTTATGGTAAACTGGGTGAAATATCAACAAATATTAGACGTGACCAGGAATTAGCAATCGTATGCCTGCATTTATTGCAGGCATGTATGGCATACGTCAACACGATTATTTTTCAATATATTTTGTCGCGACCAGAATGGCAGAATGTTTTAACGCCAGAAGATAAGCGGGCTTTGAACGTGCTATTCCATTCGCATCTCAATCCATACGGACTGTTTCCGCTGGATTTGAGTACGCGACTTGGGATTACGGGTGGTAATTCTACAGTTTTAGGCGAGGATCAGGCGATTGAAGCTATCGAAGAAGAAGAGTTTGTGTAGTTTATTGCACGGTCAATACCGAAGTGGCACCTGGTCGAAGCTTCGGTAGTCCTGGGCCGATTATTCCAAAAGCCACTGTTGTGAGTTTTAAACCTGCAACACAACTCAAAGAAACCGTTAACGCATAATTTACTTTAGGGTGGCTATGAGAAGTGCCACGAAACTGCCTAAAATGAAATATCTTCTCTAATCGCAAGGCCTCGAATTTTTAAAGTTATTCAAAAATACCGAGAAATTCACATATTTTACTCATCTTCTGCCTCAACAAAACCGACCGGCACAATCCTCTTTTTCTTGGCAGTATCATTTCGATCACGCAGATCAACATCGATGTATTTATCAGTAATACTGCTATTGCTATGTCCGGCATCATCTCTGACGTGTTCGCGAGGACGAGTTTTTACGTCATCTGAAATACCAGTATGACGAAGCCAATGTACTGTTGCGTGCATTAATTGCTGTGAATCCTCTTTAAAACCATCTTCTTTTAATCGTACGACCGATCGATCAAAACATTCCTGAACCAATGCGCGAATAGGGCGGGTACTTGTCATTGGACCAACACCAGTTTGCTTTGAAATAAGAGGTGTCGTTTCACCTGGCGATGGAAGACTTGTTAATTTCAAATGTTTCCTGAAGCGTTTAAGTGCGCTTAGCATATCAGCGCTCACAGCAATGTGTCTTTCTTTATTACCTTTTCCGCGTGTTTTAAACCACCACAAACCATCGTTGTCTCGATAAAAATGTCCCATTTGTGGAATCCAGCGCGAGTTTGCTGCTAATTCTGAGATGCGCAAATACATCGCATATAATGCATTCATGATAAATAATGTACGTTCATGTGATGGATTTTCTTTTGCCATTATGTGGGCTGTTTCAATCACATAACCCCATTGCAATTCAGGTAGTTTTCGCACAATACGTTTTGTTTGTTGTTTTGAAAAATATTGACTGCGTTGCCTAATTTGTTCGACGGGATTAATTTCTGTATAGTCTTCTTGAATTAAAAAATTAAAAAAACAGCCGGTGATTGTGAATATTTCACGTAATGATTTTTCAGATAATATATAATTTTCGATATCTGGTTTTCTACCTTTATGAATTTGTGCTTTTGGTAGTGTAGCTACAAAAGGTTTCCATTCCTTATTTGCAATTCGTTTTCCATCTTTGTTGATAAAACGAGCTACTTTTTTTAGTCCAATCCAGGATTTTAAAGGTTTTTGACAAAATTGAATGTATTGATCAATATCATCGCGTCGCAATTGTTGAAGTGTTTTATTAATTCTGAGATAACACCATTGCATTAGACGTTCAATTTCGCGACGATAAGCAACAAATGTCATCGCATTATTTTGGTAACACAACAAAAATTCACGTGCCTTTTGAAAATCTTTATTTTGCGCATCCGTAAGCTGCTGACATCCACTTTGTTTTTTTAAAATTTCAATATTATCAAATAAAGGTGATGGAGTTTTATTTTTCGCCATTTTCATTACCCAGCTCTAGAGATGCATTTAATTCTGATTCAATAGCTTCAATGGAGGGGAGGGCGGTTTTTAATTCTTTTGGAAGTGCTTTTGATAAAGCATATTCAGATACACCAATGGGTGCGTCAATTTTTCGTAGAGCATATTCTGCAATAATTTTACTTCTAGACTCACACAACAAAATTCCAATTGTTGGATTATCGGTTTCGTGTTTTAAATTACTATCAATAGCAGACAAATAAAAACTTAATTGACCTAGATCAGCGGGCTTGAATTTTTTTGATTTTATTTCGCAGACGACATAACTTCTAAGACGTAAATGATAAAATAAAATATCAATAAAGAATTCTTCACCATCTACATCAAGTGGAACTTGTGTGCCTACAAATGAAAAGCCAGTGCCTAATTCAAGTAAAAAATCACGAATATGGGTTATTAATCCATTTTCAATTTCACGCTCATGGGCTTCTGGCGAGACTGTCAAAAAATCAAAATTATAAGGGTTTTTTAGCATTTCATGCGCTAAATCTGATTGAGGTGAAGGTAGTCTTTCGTGATAATTGGATACCTTTTGTGATGCGATTCCTTGTCTTTGGTATAAATCACTTTTGATATGCATGCTGAGGCTTGATCTTGACCATCCATTTTCTACCGCTTTTTCTGAGTACCATGCGAATCTAATGGGGTCAGCTTTATATTTGTCGAGTAAAAGCTGTATATGTGACCAAGGCAATTGCGCAGCAGGTTGCTGCGTAAATGCATTCCATGACGGATGTACAGTTGCAAGCAAGCGCATGTACTCAAGATTTCGTTTAGAAAATCCTTGCATGCCAGGATATGCATTTCTCATGTCCAAAGACAATTGATCTAAGAAATGTGATCCCCAGCGCTTGGTTTCCTGATGTTTAATAATATCGTTACCAAATTCCCAATAAAAATGAATTTGCTCGGTACTGACCGCTCTAGCTGCCTTGAGCTGCGCGTTTTGCAATCTCTTTTGAACGTGTTTTAGAAAGCCAATGTAGTCCTTATCCAAAGACAGGTTAACTATTGTTGATTTTTTAGGGTTTGACATTGTTTAAAGCCATCATAAATTGTTATAAGCACAGAATACTTTACCTAAAATATAATGTCTAGTAGTATCCGCTACTGGATTTTATGAGCGAGATTAGCGCACATCAGGGATAGTTCCACCCCAACCAAGAGGCATCCCTAATGACAAAACAACGATTAAAAATACTATCAAAGTACGAAATCAATGAGCTATACAATATTCCGCACTTTAATTCTAACGAGAAAGAAAAATACTTTTCGCTCGATAAAAAAGAATATGAAGCTATGTCAAAGTGCGGATCACTTGCATCAAAATTGCACTTCACGCTGCAGCTTGGATATTTTAAGGCAGCATCGCAATTTTTTAATTGTGCATTCGACACAGTAACCAAGGATGTTGATTTCGTTTTAAAGAAATATTTTGAAAATGCAAAATTACACGTTAATACAATTTCAAAACAAACGCGTCATACAAATCAAGCATCAATTGCAAAAATTCTAAACTATCAAACAGACAAATCAATTATACAAGAAAATGCGATTGCATTTCTAAAAAACTATTTTTCGTTACCTGACAACAACAGAAAAATATTATTAAAAATGCACCCATTAATTGCATACCCAGTCATTTGAAAAAACATTTAATGAATGGTGATGTGGTTGATATGGCGAAATATGAATTTATGATTTATCAGTTGATTGCTGAGCATATTGAAACAGGCCATGTGTATCTTGAAAATTCTATTTCATTTAAAAGTTTGTCATCGCACTTGGTCAGTGATGAAAAATGGGATGACAAATTAAAACTGCTTAAACAACTCGGCAATAAAAAATTACTGATGCCGGTTGATCAACTATTTGATAATCTTGAAAGCACGTTAGAAAAATTAATTGTGGATGTAAATAAGCGTATTGAAAATGGTGACAATAAGGGAATAAAAATTAAAAAAAAGGTGACGAAATCACATTCACACTGCCCTACCCTACATCTGCTGATAAAGAAAATAATCCGATCTTTAAACAATTAACGCAAATTAATATTGCAGAGGTTTTGCAGTTCGCTCAAAAAAATTGTAATTTTATGAGCGCATTTACGCATATTAAACCCTATGACGCGAAAGGTACGCTGGATCCTATTGCTATGATGGCGTGCATTATCGCCAATGCCACTAATCTGGGTATTTATAAAATGGCTGAGAGCTCCGATCTTCCATATCAGCGCATGTATACACAATCGAAGAATTTTATGCGCCTTGAAACACTGCGAGATGCCAATGATGCAATTACCAACGCCATTCACCCGTCGCATGGATTAATATAAATCTTTATGGCTTTTACACGTTTGAAAAAGACACTCTACAGATTGATTTGGCGAAGCTTGCTGAATCTATTAATATGCTAAAAACCGTGTAAAATGCCGCTTAATATACTAAAGCGCAATATACAATACGGCATTCCTCTTAAAAAGAGGAAGGTGTACAATTCCTTCATTCAATATCTGGAACCATCATGAAACAATTTATAAAAGCAGTCCCCGGCAAGATGCATTCCATCATTTATACAGATATTGATGGTCGACATTACCGATTTTATGGCGGCACATGGGCATGGCGCAATCACAATCCTGGAAATGTTTATGCTGGTCCAATTAGCAAAAAACATAATCGAATTGGGATCGTAGGTCCATTTGCCATTTTTCCTGATGATGCATCCGGACATGCCTCATTATTAGATTCATTGATCGCTACATTTGGAAACATGTCGATCCATAAAATGATTTATATTTTTGCACCACCAAAAGATCATAACCCAACTAAAAAATATGAAAAAATGATCCGTGAACGAACCGGGATTTATGATGACAGACCCATTAAAAAATTCACAAAAGATCAATTTAAAAAATTATGGGAAACGATTGAGCATTTTGAAGGATATAAAGTTGGAAAAATTGTTGAGGTTTATAGAATTGCCGGTGTTAAAGAGCTCGACAAAAATTTATATCAATATTATCTTGAGTCTGGCGATATATTGACAGAAGAAAAATGTATTCAATTAGCAAGGAAAAGAAAAGTTGAATTGGAAGTGTGTCTTTCAGATCTAGGTAATACATTTTTAAGAACCCCTCCAAATAGCTTATTTCAAAAAAGGCTGGAGGATTTGAAAAAGTGAACTTGATCATAAAAATTACCTTCTGTATTTCTGGTTTGTTTTTTATATCGTCGATATTTGCAGATCAAGCTGAATATAGTTACATTCCCCCAAGTCATATTTATTACGAATCAGAAAAAAATGATGACGCTTCTTCGAAAAATTTTAGTCGAATACTTTCACCAGATAAAAAATGGGTTGCCTATCTTAAAAAAAGTCATCACATTATTCCAACTATTTGCGCTGATCTTGCTAATACAGGCAGCAACTATGGCAATGAAATTTGGATTTACAATTTGCAAACAAAAACCAAACGATTGCTAGTTGCTGATAATTTTTCCTGCAACCATCCGTATAAAGAAATCATTGATCCGAAAAATTTACAATTTTCACCGGATAGCAAAACTCTTTATTTTATAACATCAGCACGGCCAACATCCGGCGCCATTCATTCTGTTGATGTTGATGGCAAAAATTTAAGATTTGTAACAGATGGAAATGAGTATCATGTTGTTAACAGTGGGCATTACAAAGGCGATTTAATTGTTAATCAGCATCGCTATCGACTTCACCCTATGGGTAGTTACGATTGGGACTGGTTATTCACTCCTCAGGGTAAACAAATTAAGCTGTATAAAAAGGAAAACTGAATCCTAAAATCATTTTAGGCAGTTTCGTGGCACTTCTCATAGCGACCCGTGGTGGAAGTGATGAGCAAGCTTCTTGATGACGCTATGAATCCATCGTCGACCAGCGTAAAAAGAGGGAAATCAAAGTAAATTAAGCCTAAATCCCGCAGCTAATTTTAACTGGTTGATTTAATGATTTAATTTCCACGTATTTTTTTGCATTTTTTCTCAGTTTTTAAGGCTCCCTTAATCACCAATCAGTACAATGGTTGTCATAATCACCAATCAACTAAAGAGAATTCAGCATGAAATCCTCTATGCCAGCTGCTGCAGCAACAGGTACAGCAATACCACCACGTACCGACATGCATCTTGTGATGCAAAGATTACCTACGGGAGAACCCAACCGAGTTGTTGTGCGATCAGCACCGTTTGGCGAACCAAATCTTGGCGAACCAAATCCAGTTGATTTTGGTGCATTGGTTATTTTCTCTATGCTGTCACGTCACACACTTTTAAGAAAACCTGTTGCTGGTCCAGATGAAACCTTCGATCCAATATCTGGACTTCAGTGGGAACGCGGCGCATTTAGAAATACCCGCATGAATTATGATGTGTGGACAGAAGCTTTAAGTTGGTTGCTCGACGGCAATGCATTTCGATTATTCTTACCCATGATGGCCCCAGAACGATTTCCAACAAGTGATCAAGAACAACTAGAACAACTTGTGATTCCACTTCGTAAAGTTGAGTCTCGTGTTTGCATTCCATCACACCTATTCGCTCAAAATTATCAAAGACGCTTTGAAATCGCCTGCCTTTTAGATGCCACGCTTAATGCCGATCCAGTTGCGGTAGAACGACTCTTTGAGGGCAAGGATGACAGTGCAATAAAAGCCATGTTATCAACCTCGGGGACAGCAGTAATTGCACACCTTGGCATTGAACGCACGGGTACACCATTACAAATGGCTCTGTATTCTCATGATGAAGCAATGTTTAAATTACTCGCAGATCAGATGGATCCAGCGGAAGTTCAGCGTCAGTGCAAAGTAATATTCGATCGTTATGAAGTTGCTGACTACAATGGATTGATTAAAAAATTAGAAGCTGACGCAAATAGGTTGTGCGATGAACTTGAAGCGGTATTTTCTCGAGCATCAGCTACCGATATCACGAATGCACTCAATCGTGTTCCCGGTACGACATCTGCGCTACAAGACGCACTCAATCGTTTTAACATCAACTTGGATCGGTATGTTAGAGATAATTCCGTGCATAACCCATATATTTTACAACGCTTGTTTGAGATTTATGATCGCCTGCCTTATGACTGGAATACAGAATGCTTGATATCACAACAAGCAATTGGTCCGGCTCAAAAATTATCCTCCACGCAGTGGTTACAACATTACGCTCAGGGTATCTATTATCTCGGTAAAGAATCAGGCGCGGAGACTCCTCGTCGTGAATTTTCATGTCGTGGTTCGACTCCGGCGTTGGATGTTCGTTCGACTGCGGTTCTTTCTCGGTTGGGTGTTGATTCTTGTATAGATATATTTGCGCGAACCCGTTGCAGCGGAGGCGCCGGTCGCCCGGCCCCGCGTGTTCGTATCAAAACTTTTGTCGAGCAAAAACAGCGAGCTTGGAAACTTATGCAGCCAGCGCCACTGCAGCATGCAGAGCGCCGGTGTGTAGTTCAGTAGCGTAATATTGTTGATGCATCTCGGCGGCACTTGTTGCCGCCCCGGGATTCCAACATGATTCGATATACTGAAGTGCGAGTTCTTGGTGTTCCCAAATATTTGCTGTGTTTACCCACCAGCATAGCCATCGAATAAGATAACGTCTGATCTTGGGGCGAGAAACACCACCTTCGACCATCCATTTGACTGACTCGCGTGCTTTGCGCAGTGTTCGCGGATGCGGAACCATGCGTAAAACGCCGTGTGATTGATTTTGCAATAATAAATACCCCCCCCTCGATATCCAAACTACGAGGTTTAGGATCGACTATTGCGCCATTACCAACCGGTGCAATGCTGGTATTATCCACCGTTCGTGTCGGTGGATACTGTATACCTAAAAAATGAAATCCTGACTCAATTTCGCCTATCCGAGTTTTTCTTTTGGATAAGCGCAATTGTCTTTCCTGCAGCACATTCATCATGCGCCGTTTACAACGATTTAATTGTCGCTTCGTTTTACACAAGATTAAAATGTCATCTTGATACCGCAGATAAGTCACATCTGCTTGATTGAATGCATCGTCCAGTGGTTTTAAATAAATTCCGCTTAAAAATTGTGACAACGGTCCGCGCAGTGCAATACCATGATCAGGATTTTTGTAGCCATACGGTGAGTCAATCGGATTCTTGATAATATTTTTCAGCATGGTATTTAATTTTGGATCGTCGTAATATTTTTTTATGTCTTGGATTAATTTGTTATGCGGGATGGATTTGTAGAATGATTTTATGTCTGCACGTATAAAGTATTTTGGCTGCTCCTGTTGCAGCACTTCACGAATTTTTTGCGTTGCGTTTTTAACACCCGTTGGTCCGTCGAGGTGATAGCAATTTGGTTCATCACATGTTTGAAGGTAGGTTTTAATATCCTGAGCAATATGTGCTGAAAAATACGATCTGAAATATGCAGTTGATCTACCATCTCATCGCTGAAATAATAACGTTTTAAGCAGCGCGGTTCATAGGTACCATCGACCAACGATTGAATACCCTGCGGCAACCATTGTCTATCGCGCGCCATAAAATGGATTTCATGATTATGATGGCTGTGCTTTTTACGCTTATGAATTTTATCAAACAGCTTGCTGCCGATCGTCTGCATTGTGTTTGCATCCCAGCGCTGCATGAAAACTCCATTGATAACAGTGTGAAATTGTTTTTTTGATTGTATGCGAAAAGTGAGTTGAGCGGTATTTTAATTCAGGGTGGGGCATATAAAAAACGGTAACAATTTTTGGTGTGAAAAACACCCAAAAAAGCGATTTTTCATGCCGAAATTTGGCTCAACTGTGCGGGTTTAAATCTGTTGGGAACTTTGGCGGGGGAAATGGTTAGAACCCCTGATTCTGAAAAATTATCTCTTATCTCTTGTCGTATTCGCGATTTGCGAATAGCGAATGAATAGTATACAATACTAACAAAAGCGCTAACTGAGACCGGCTTATGTTAAAACCCCAAGATATTGTAATACTACTAAAAATACTATCGACCATGGCCCTTGCTGCCCAGGGCGACGCGGAGGACGTTCTTTCACAAAATAGGCTTGCAATGCTTTTATGTATGAGTCCTTCCGAAGTCAATGCGGGGATAAAGCGACTAGTACTTTCAGGATTATTAGGCCCAACCCTTAAAAACGATCCACATAATAAAATTGTATTTTTGCCTATAAAAGAAGCTTGCCTAGAATGCTTGGTATCAGCTGTAAAATATTTTTTTCCAGTTCAATTGGGAGGCTATACTCGTGGTATCCCAACTGCATTTGCTGCTCCGTTGTTTAAGAAGCTTATAGTGCTTGGAAATGATCCTATTCCCGTTTGGCCCCATGCAGAAGGTGAAAAAAGAGGTTTGTGTTTAGAGCCATTATATCGATCAGTGCCATCATCACTTATTAAGCATCCAGACCCATTGTTTTATGATTTATTGGTCTTGGTTGACACTATCCGTATCGGAAAGGCACGAGAAAAAAATATGGCAGCAAAATTACTGAGAGAAAAACTAAATGCTAAAAAATAATTTATTACGAGCATCGTCAAATTTAGCTATGTTGCAAATTGTTGCAAAAAAACTAGGTGAATTAAACGAAGATGTTGTATATGTCGGTGGATGCGCAACAGCACTTTTGGTAAACGATCCTTTGGCGATGGATGTTCGAACAACACTGGATGTTGACTGTATCATTGATGTCATTTCGTTGCTGCAATATCAAAAATTTGAAAGGAAGCTTCGTAAAAAAGGATTTAAAAATGCATCCCAGGACAATGTCATTTGTCGGTGGTTGTGCGATGAAATTATTTTGGATGTCATGCCAACCGATGAAAAAATTTTTGGATTTGGAAATCGTTGGTATAAAGAGGCACTACAAAATTCAGTAACGCATGAAATTTCATCTGGCATTTTAATAAAATCAGTAACAGCCCCTTATTTTATTGCGACAAAAATAGAAGCATTTAAATCACGAGGCAATAGCGACCTATTAACAAGCCATGATTTTGAAGACATTATTACAATTATTGCTGGTCGAAAAGAAATTGTTGAAGAAATAAAAAATGCAAATGCATCGCTCAAAAAGCATCTACAGCTTACATTCCAAACTATCGTGAAAGATGACCAATTTGAACGAGTTCTACCTGGGCATTTAAATGAAGGGCCACTTTCTGTGGTTATGCAGCGTACAAAAATGGTTATTGAAAGAATAAAAAATATCATTGAAGGATAATATGCATCATGAAATTGGCTTGGCTTACTGACATCCATCTTAATTTTCTAGATGAAGATGAGCGAATAAAATTCTATCAAAAAATTATTCGAAAAAAAACAGACGCTGTCATCATTAGTGGTGATATTGCAGAAGGGCCTTCTATTTGTGATTTATTAACAGAGATGGTCAATGAGCTAAAAAGACCAATTTATTTCGTGCTAGGAAATCATGATTATTATTGTTCGAATGTTGATGAGGTAACTAAAGATGTAAAAAAGTTAACTAAAAATAATAATCAATTATATTGGCTTAAAACATCTGGCATTCTAGCATTAAATGAAAATACTATTTTGTTAGGACAAGATGGCTGGGCAGACGGTCGATTGGGAGATTATCAAAATAGCCGGGTAGAGCTCAACGATAGTCGGTTGATTGGTGAATTATTTCAACAAAGAATATTGGGCAGAAGTCAATTGCTCCAAAAAATGCAATCGTTAGCTGATGTTGATGCGAAAAATTTAAAAGCTGATTTAATAAGTGCAGTATCACATAACCCAAAGAAAATTATTGTGGTAACACATATTCCACCATTCAAAGAAGTATCCATGCATAAAGGAAAGATAAGTGATAATGATTGGCTGCCATTTTTCAGCTCAAAAGCAACCGGCGATGTTTTAATCGATATTGGACAAAAAAATCCTGCCATTGAGTTTTTAGTATTGTGCGGTCATACCCATTCAAAATCAATCTATCAACCATTGGGAAATATGATTATAAAAGCAGGAAGCGCGCAATATTATCGCCCAACCGTACAAGAGGTTATTGAAGTATAGCCTGAAAGCATTCTGTTCATTGGATATCAACATAAAATACACTATGATCAAGAAAAGCATTTAATACCGTTTTTCCACATCGTTATGGAATTCTATGTGCAGCTACTGCTTTTGGAAAAACAGTATTAGCCGCAAAAATCATTTCTGATCGAAAAATAAACACACTCATTCTTGTACATCGACAACAATTATTAGATCAATGGAAAGAACGGCTCAGTGTTTTTTTAAATATGCCGAAAAATTCAATTGGCGTACTGGGTGGTGGAAAGCATAAATTAACTGACAATATCGATATTGCGATGATACAGAGCTTATCAAGAAAGGATGAAGTGAGTGATGTGATAACGCAATATGCTCAAGTGATTATTGATGAGTGCCATCATTTATCTGCATTTAGCTTTGAAAAGGTGTTGAAAAAAACTAATGCGAAATATGTTCTTGGACTAACAGCAACTCCGATTAGAAAAGACGGTCATCACCCGATTATTATGATGCAATGCGGACCTATTCGATATCGTTCAAATAATAAAAATAATAAAGACACGCGATCCCATATTGTTTATTGTCGCGAAACGAATTTTATTCAAACGAAACAAGATTCAACTATGGCTGAACTCTATGGTGAACTATCGATAAATGAAACACGTAATAACCAAATTTTTAATGATGTAGTAACTGCCCTTGAAAATAAGAGAAAACCGATTTTATTAACAGAGCGAACGCAACATTTGGATTGGTTTAAAGAAAAATTTTCAAAATTTGTAAAAAATATTTTTGTATTGCAAGGTGGCATGAAGTCAAAAGAAAGTATGAGTGAATATCAGTATTACGAATTTTGTAGCATCAATAAACCATTAACTTCAGAGGCACGAAAAGAAATGCACTTATTATCCAGTCGCGCCAATGTAGGTACGCATAATGCTTCTTATGTCTATAATTTCGGTGATTTTCGTGGGAATTCAGATAAGCTGCTACTAAAATATTTCGATGTCTTTTTTTACATTAGTAATTTCGGAACTATTAGATTGACGTTTAAATATAATGTTTCGCAAATTAATATTGATGAGATCAAGAAATATTGTGTGGAAGACGTTGTTGAATACGAACAATATGGTCAAGATATTCTGCTTGATATCAGTCTCCAGAATGAAGATGGCTTCGGATGGACTGAAGGTGAAGGAGTGTTAGCAGATTTGTTGCCGCTATATGATGAAATTAAATCCAAAAATTATCAATTTCTTCGCATAGTTTCTGCAGTGAATGATGAATGGACCGGTACAATAGATGAAGCATTGAAGGCCCTGCTTTCAGAAACAAAATTATTTTCTCAAGCACAACACGCATTTCTTGAAAACGCTGGCGTTGAAAAAGTGTATTGAAACACGGTATTTTAATTATAAATATGCACGCGTATAATTTGCGTGCATACATTATTGGAAATAATGATATGAAACGATTTATCAAAGCAGTTGGGGCTCTAAAGCACTCCGTTATTTATACTGATACTGACGGAAAATTTTTTCGTTTTTCAGGAGGTACTTGGGCATGGCGAAATCATAATCCAGGTAACGTCTGGGCTGGTAAAATTAGCGCAAAACACAATCAAATAGGCGCTACTCATGATTTCGCTATTTTTCCTGATGATAAATCCGGGCATGATTCGCTGCTTGATACATTGATAGCAACATATGGAAATTCTTCTATCCATGAAATGATTTATAGCTATGCGCCACCGAAAGACAATCCAACGAAAAAATATGAGAAATTGTTGCGTGAAAAAACAGGTGTCCATGATGACACGCCAATAAAAAAATTTACAAAAATTCAGTTCGAGAAATTCTGGAAAGCGATACAACAAATGGAAGGATATAAAGTCGGTGAAATTATCGAAGTTTATGCTATTTCAGGCGTTCAAATATTAGGTAAAATTCGTATCGATATTGTCTTAATGAAGGAGAATGGATTACGGAATCCGAATGTGTCCGCCTGGCAGCTAAAAGAAAAGTCGAATTAGAAGTGTGCATTTCACATCTGGATAATAAATTTTTAAGATCACCGCCAAACAGTTTGTTTCAAAAACGGCTTGAGGATTTAATGTGCGAAAAATAATTTTTAGCGTTATTGTGTTTATTATTTTTGTGTCTGCAGCCACATACTTTGGACCTGCTGCTTATTCAAAAATAAAACATGAGGAGATGTCCCGCTTAATGCGTGGTGCAAAATTGACTGATCTTATCGAATCGCCTGATGATAAATGGATCGCATTTGTTAAAAAAAGTAATTATACCGTTCCAAGCAATTGCTTTTATTTTTTCTCAAAAGGTGATCATGGTGATGAAATATGGATTATTAATAAAGCGAAAATGACAAAACGTTTGTTGGTTGCGGATCATTTTGATTGCGATGATGTCAGTAGAGATATTATTGATCCACATCATTTAAGGTTCTCACCTGATAGTAAAACACTCTATTTTGAAACATCGGCATGGGTTACATCGGGTGCGGTGCATGCAGTAGATGTCGATGGCAAAAATTTAAGGTTTGTGATCGACGGTGTTGAACTGCGTATCATACAAACTGGGCAGTACAAGGGAGATTTAGTTGTTAATCAGCACCGTTATCGTTTTAAGGGTGATACACCATTAGGTAGCCACAATTGGGATTGGTTGTTCACGCCAGCAGGGAAGCAGGTGAAATTGTACAAAAAAGAGCAAGACTAACGAGAATCGATCATAAGACGCTTACCGGCCAATGCCAAAACCGTCCGCATTCCCGAAGGGGGGGGTTACAGATTTGGGGCAAATATGTAATTTGATCCAGATGAGGTAACATAAACGTTCGTTTTTGTTACTGATATTTTTGAACGATTAATTTGAATTAACAGTAAATTTCTTTATTAATTCCGCTAAGGGTTGTCAAGATGAAAGCTTATATTTTAGATGAATCAGATGCCGGTGTTCTGACATGGAAAATGACAACACTCCCTGACCCAGTTCCCGGATTTGGCGAGGTACTCATTGGTGTACGTGCCACGTCACTTAATTATCGTGACCTCAGGGTAGCGAAAGGTTCTTATGGAAAAAATCTTAAAAAAAATTGCATCCCCCTTTCTGATGGCGCAGGAGAAATTTTGGCATTAGGAGAAGGTGTTTCGCAATTTAAAGTGGGTGATCGCGTAGCAGCTGGATTTTTTCAAAGTTGGAAATCCGGTGACATTCAAGCAAGCGATCATGGTTCTGCATTAGGCGGCGCGCTGGATGGAATGTTAGCTGAAAAAGTGGTTTTACATTCTTCAGGTATTGTAAAAATTCCAACACATTTATCTTATGAAGAAGCGGCGACATTACCTTGCGCCGCATTAACAGCTTGGAATGCCTTAATGGAATCAAGTGGACCACTTAAACCTGGCTCTACTATTTTAACATTAGGAACAGGTGGCGTTTCCATATTTGCCATGCAATTTGCAAAAATAGCTGGGCTTCAAGTAATTGCAACATCCAGTAGCAATGCCAAACTCAAACAGTTGGAATCATTGGGTATTGCACATGGCATTAATTATAAAAATACAACTGATTGGCAAAATGAAGTAAGTACTTTCACACAGGGTCAAGGTGTTGATCAAGTTATTGAAGTGGGTGGTGCTGGAACGCTAACACGATCACTTGAGTCTGTAAAAACAGGAGGAACGGTTAGCCTCATCGGTGTTTTAACTGGAACAGAAGCGCAAATAAATCCCTGGATAATATTAAAAAAGAGTATTCGATTGCAGGGAGTTTTTGTGGGTTCAATTGCGATGTTTACAGCGATGAATCGTGCTATTGAAAATTATCGTATAAAACCAATCATTGACGAAATTTTTTCATTTGATAGAGCAAATGAAGCTTTAGCAAAACTTGAAAGTGGTTCTCACTTTGGAAAAATAGTTATTCGCATGCAATAAACTTTTACGTAAAAAATTTATTAACATTTTTTAAAATTAACATCGGTAATTTATAAATGATATCTTTTTCCAGTGATAATTATTCAGGCGCTTCACCTGAAATATTGCAAGCAATTCAAGACGCTAATAAAGGACATGTACCCGCGTACGGTAATGATCAATATACAGAAAAAGCAATTTCCCTGTTTAAAGAAGCGCTAGGAAACGCTATTACAGTGTTCTTTGTTTATAATGGAACAGCAGCAAATTCACTGGCTCTTAATGCAGTTACACGTAGTCATCATGCAATTATTTGTGCTGATAGCGCACATATTATGAGCCATGAAGTTGGTGCGCCAGTAAACTTAACTGGTTGTATGTTAATTTCTGTTCCAAGTGAAGATGGAAAAATTTCTGCAACTAATATTGAAGATGCTTATTTAAATGCAACCTATTGGGGGTTCCCGGACATATAGGGACGGAATGTTACTTAGAAAAAGATTAACTCTATGATTTATAGAGAGTTAGTAGAATGAAATTTTTTTCAAAAAAGCTGATGAAATTCAACATAGGCTTCCTAGAATTTTCTGGAGCGGAGTGAAAGTGCAAATGCGCCCGGAATCTGTTATTCACATTTTAATTTATCTTCAAACTAATATTAATGAAATGATTTATCGCATAGTAGGGAGCGGATTTATTTGTTCATGTGGTTTTGTATTGGATCCACAAACAACAAAAACTTTTTTAATTGTTGATGGGTATTCAAAGATTGAGTTAAAACTAACTTCAGTTGAATAGTATATGGGGTGCAAGTGCAAATGCGCCGGAAATTGTCATTCACGCACATCACGCATCGGAAAAATAGTTATTTTTTTAAATCCTTTTGCAATAGACGATGGAAAACAATACTTACTACACCTGAAGCGCACGTACAAACTATTAAAGGTGAAATATACATCGCACCAGGATCAGGAAAACTAAGATACCAGTAAATGCCATTTAGAGATAAAAAGTAGGTCAAAAAACCAAACCACATTGAAAGGCATGAAAGCGATTTAATAAGGGAAAAAGTAACAGTAAAAAAGGTAGAAATAGTTACTAAAATGATAAGATATAAATAGAAATTTGGGCCATTTAAAATGTTGAGTAAAATGTTGTAATTGTTATGCTGTGTAGGTCTTCCAAGTAAAAGCAGAAGACTAAAAATTAAAATTATTATTATACTGAATCTGGTAATGATTTTCATGTTATCCTCAAATAGCCTGAATTTTCGTTTTACGCAATTTTTGTATAATGGGTGAGGATGTTAAAATGTACTGAACCACGTCATTCATTAGATGCTTTTAAAACGATGACGAAAAAATATATTCGGCATAAATATCTATTATACGTTATACGTTAAAATATTTTTTTCTAAATGAAACTGTCCTTATCCAGTAAGTGATAATTGAAACCAAATATAAAACAACAGATAAAAAAAGCAGCGCGCCGGTAAAAACTGAAACAGAGCTTGTTGCTTCTCCAAAATCTTTGAATATAGCTTGCATAAAAATAATAAAAGGGGGGAGTATAACAGTCACTAACCCAAGAACTTTCAAATACACAGTTTCACGCAATGCATCTTTATTATTGACTGCGATATTACGCAAACCGTGAGGAATTCCAAAAGGTAGCATTAACCATGTAAAAACATATCCAATAACTGGAATCACCATCATCCAAATAAACCAATTTGGAAAAATTCTTTTGTCGCTAGGCACGCAGCGCATGGTTTTTTTCAAAGAGCATAAATACAATATCACACATACAAAAAAACCTACTACGAAGCCTATCAACAAAAGATCAATACCAATCGCATGCAAATTATTCACTGCCTGATGAAGATTTTGATGAATTTGTTGTTGCATTTGTTTATTGGACAGATTTGTATTTGTCATAATTAAAAAGCCATTAAATTAAAATTTATTTCGCTACTTTTAATGCAGATCCAGTAAAGGCTACAGAAATGCGATAAAACGCGTTCATATGTGCTGCGTGACCTGTTCGAATGATTGTTGGTAATGGATAACCATTCATACTTTCAACATGCTGAAATACCCCTGAAAGTCTGCCTGGTACAACAGATGATGCCCATATCATCACGTTTGCTGATGCAATTTCTGTCGTTGGGTTGTTGTGTAAGTTAAAGGTACACTGAAGGTTTGTTCTGCCAAAAGTCGGCCCCATTTTATACCAACCAAGAGTTTGTGGATTGCTAAGCGGAAGTCTTACAGCATTGCAATTCATATCAATTGCACCTGTAGTACTGGATATTGTTAATCCAAGCGGTGTTTGCGTATTTGCTATTGCGTTTGCCGTTACTACTGTTAATGCTCCAGCAGCACAAATTGTTAGAAATTTTTTCATGGTATTCTCCCGCAACAGAATCTCAACTAAGCGTACATTGATAATACGGATTATCAGTCTTATGTCGGGCATGTTATCATACCTGCTATTAAAAATGGAACTATTTTGAACAACACAAGGATGATCAATATGTACGATAAGTACGCCCTGCTACCGCTGTTCGATACCGTTGAAAATATTTCAGAAACGATGGATCCACATTTCGATTTCCCATTTTGGAAATCCGATTATCATAATGGCATTGCGTTTTTAACCAGTTACAACGGCAGCCAAGCCACGTTTAACGCATACCGACGCGAGCTCGAGCGATTATTACATTGGTCATGGAAAATTACTAAAAAATCCGTGTGTGATTTACGACGCGCTGATATTCAAGCGTATTTACAATTTTGTCAAAAACCTCCCGAGAGTTGGATTTCACTTAAAAAAGTGCCGCGATTTATTATTCGTGATGGTTTTCGTGTGCCAAATTCAGAATGGCGACCCTTTGTGGTAACGATTTCAAAATCAGCGGCACGTTCAGGCGAAGAATTAAAAATAAAAAACTATCAAATGTCGGAAACTGCATTAAAAGAAGTATTCGCTATTTTAAGTAGCTTTTATAATTTTTTAATTCAAGAAGAAGTTACCGAAATAAATCCGGTTGCGCACATCAGACAAAAAAGTAAATTTTTGCGTAGGCATCAAGGTAAACCAAAAATAAGACGGTTAAGTGAATTACAATGGGAATACGTGATAGAAACCGCAGAAATGTTAGCACGCGAAAATCCCGCTAAACATGAGCGCACATTATTTATTTTATCTGCATTATATTTAATGTATTTACGTATTTCTGAATTGGCGTCATCTGATCGATGGACACCACACATGAATGACTTTCAAAAAGATCACGATGGCAATTGGTGGTTTACGGTAATTGGTAAAGGCAATAAGGAACGTGAAATTGCAGTCAGTGACACGATGTTGAAATCATTAATGCGATGGCGAACTCATTTAAATTTAACACCACTGCCCTCACCCAGTGATAAATCGTATTTAGTGCCAAAGACAAAAGGATCTGGTGCAATCAGTAACACATCATTCATACGTAAAATTGTGCAAATTTGTTTTGACGCAACGATTGAGCGTTTAAATCAAGATGGATTCAATGAGGATGCCGCTGTATTATCACAAACAACGGTGCATTGGTTGCGTCACACAGGCATTTCGGAGGATGTGAAACGTAGACCGCGCGAGCACGTACGTGATGATGCTGGTCACAGCTCAGGTGCCATTACTGATAAATATATCGATATTGAAAGACGAGACAGACACGCAACAGCAAAAGATAAATTGCTAAAGCAAGAAGAAGTAATAATTTAAATGATCAAATAAACTGCCATGAAAAAGGATTTTTTATGCCACGATTAGCGATATTGTCATCACAGGAAGTGAAGGCGTTTGATAAACCGCCGAAATTTACAGTCGATCAGCGAAAAAAATATTTTCAGAAAAATGAAAAAATATTGCCACTTCTCAAAATTGTTCGTTTAGAAACAAATAAAGTGTGCCTGGTTTTACAATGGGGATATTTTCGCGCAACGGGCAGATTCTTTATGGCGAATGATTTTCGTGAATCTGATGTAAGATTTGTTGCAAGGCTGTTGAATATAAAATATGAAGATGTCGATTTGCGTGATTATCTGAATAAAAGAAAATCTAATCGTGAGCATCAATGTTTAATATTAGATTCCATGAATTTTACGCAATTTGATGATGACGCAAAAAAATGGATGCAAGATCAATTGGGAAATTTAGTTTCAAAACAGATGCAGCCACGAGAAATTATTTATCATCTGTCAGCACTCTGTCATCAAAAACAAATTGAAATACCAACGTATCATTATTTTTCGGAGAATATAAGTAATCTTTACAACCAGGTTGAAAGTGATCTACTAAAGTTAATTGGTAAAAATATTACAGAAAAACAAATAACAATGCTGTCTGGGTTGCTCGATAACAATGGCGGTCATCCGTTAATACATCAATGGAAAGTGTTTGATCAAAAATTACAAGTCAAACATATTCAAGCAAGCATTCAATTATTTTTACAAATCAAAAACTATTTTTACGAGCTACTCCCACTACTCGAAATACTTAATTTAAATAAAAGCAGTTGTGAGTATTATGCAACCTGGGTTTCAAAAGCAAAAGTTAGTCAATTAATACAAATGCCTGACAAAAATAAATTATATTTGCATCTCGCAGCATTTGCACAACACCAGTTTTACGCAAGACAAGATTACCTCGTAGATATTCTTCTAAAATCAGTTACTGCCGCCAAAAATAAAGCGAAGAAAAAACGAGTAGCGCGCGATCAGGCAGAAAGAGGCGAAAGATTGGCGTTGATACAACAACTGGTCAATGAAAAAGAAAAACTTGAAGCATTGATATCTGAGATCGCTAAAATTATCGATGAATCTGCATTTTCAGATCAAAAAAAAATAGGAGAGATTAAAACATTGCTGAAATCACATCACGCAATTCAGTCAAAAATAAATATTGAAGAACAAATGAGCAATAAAACTAAGCTCAATAAGTTGCTAAATGATGATACTTATTACGATGTTTTAGAAAGTGTTTTAAAATCACTGCAAATACGCGTTTCTGAAATTATTAAAGCAGTTGATTTTAATGCGGATACGTCTGATAAAAATATAATTGAAGCGATCAATTATTACAAAAAAGTCGATGGTGAGGTTGATGATAAAGCACCTCTTGATCATCTTGAAAAAAAGCATAGAGATATTTGCATTACAGCGGATAACAAATTACGTGTTTCTTTATATAAAATTTTATTTTTCATGCGCGTCATGGATTGTATTAAATCCGGTAATTTAAATTTAAAATACTCTTATCGTTACAAGGCAATTCAAGATTACTTAACTCCAAAAGAAAAATGGGTGCGTGAAAAGCATCAACTGTTAGAATCAGCTGGGTTGAGTCATTTTGCCGATGTTGAATCAGTACTTGGCAAATTTAAAGAATCACTTGATGAACGCTATAAAACTGTGAATGAAAATATATTATCAGGTAAAAATAAACACATTCATTTCACAACACCAGGAAAATTTATACTTCACACGCCCAGCGTTGAAAAGAAAAATATAGATTCCATTTCTGATGTGCTCAGTGAAACAGGTTTTGTGCCAATTATTCACGTATTAAATGAAATTAATCGCGTCGCAGATTTCACGGATTGTTTCAAACATTACAGCGTGAAGAATCAAAAACTCAAACCAACACCAACAACCATTTTTGCAGGTATTATGGCAAAAGGACACAACATTGGCGTGAACAAAATAAGTCACATTTCAGTGGGTATTAATAAAAATACATTAACTCATGCTATTAATTGGTTTTTTACCAACAAAAATATAAAAATGGCGAATAATAAAATTGTTGCGATGATTAACAAATTATCATTGTCAGATATTTTTAAATTCAATGCAGGTCAAACACACACTGCCAGCGATGGACAAAAATATCAAGTGATGGTGGATTCTTTGCTGGCTAATTTTTCTTTTAAATATTTCGGAAAAGACTCTGGAATTACAGTTTATACATTTATTGATGATCAGCATTCGCTTTTTTATTCGACCGTCATCAGTGCATCAGAACGAGAAGCTGCATACGTAATTGATGGGCTGTTGCATAATGATGTTGTAAAAAGCGATATTCATTCAACCGATATGCATGGATTTACCGAAACCATGTTTGCTGGAATGCATTTTATAGGAACCGCACTTGCACCTCGATTTAAGAATTTAAGTAGACAACGTATCTATGCATTTTCAGCAAAACAGACTTATGAAAACAAGGGCTATAAAATATTACCCAGCCGACCAATTAACCAAAATCTCATTCGTGAAAACTGGGATGATATTTTAAATTTTATGACGTCCATTAAATTAAAAGAAACTCATGCATCAATTTTATTTAAACGCTTAAGCTCGTATGCCAAAGATCATCCGCTGTATAAGGCAATAAAAGAATTTGGTCGCATTATTAAATCACAATATATTTTAACTTATATCGATGATTGTGCTTTAAGGCAACGAATTGAAAAACAACTTAATGGCGTTGAGCTTTCAAATAAATTTTCTAAAGCAGTATTTTTTGAGAGAAATCAGGAGTTTTCTGTAGCGCTTAAAGATGAGCAAGAAATTGCAGCGGGTTGTAAATCGCTCATACAAAATTCGATCGTGCTGTGGAATTACTTATTCCTATCACAACGCATTATTAATACTAAAAAGGCTCAGGATAAAGTCACCCTGTTCGACATTATCAGAAATGGATCCATGCAAAGCTGGGCACACGTTAACATGCGCGGAGAGTATGATTTCACAAAAGCAGCGAATAATTCGCATTTTGACATGCCAAAAATCTTGGCACTAAAGATAAGAGAATCAAGCGGTTAATCCGTTCCTAAGTAACATTCCGTCCCTATATGTCCGCGAACCCTATTGGGGACGACATGGTAATTTACCAAAAGTTGTAAGCATTGCACAACCAACAGAGTTTGGCACGGTATATTCTAGAGATGAATTATTAGAAATTTCTACAGTATGTAAAAAATATAAATTAATTTTTCATATGGATGGATGTCGATTAGCTAATGCGACAGTTTATTTGCAAACATCTATGAAAGCTTTAACGGCTGATGTTGGCGTAGACGTATTATCATTTGGCGGAACTAAAAATGGCTTAATGTTCGGTGAAGCTGTTATTTTTTTTCGCGAGGAATTAGCAAGTGAATTCGAATATATACAAAAACAAGGATTGCAGCTACAGTCAAAAATGCGTTTTTTATCGGCCCAATTTATTCCTTACCTAGAAAAAAATATTTGGCATCGTAATGCAAAGCAAGCTAACGACATGTGTGCAAGATTGTTAAATGGACTAAAAAATATTCATTCAATAAAGTTGGCATATCCAGTACAAACCAATCAAATTTTTGCTTATTTCCCAAAAAAAATGATTGAGGATACACAAAAAATATTTTCTTACTACACTTGGAATGAAAAAACAAATTTAATACGGCTCGTTACTTCTTTTGATACAACTGCTGAAGAGGTCGATCAATTTTTAGAGGTTTTGACCAAGAATGAGAGTTATTGATTTTTTTATGAGTTCAATTCATATTTATTTGTGTTTGTTATCGTCGAAACATTGCGCATAATAATTATCTAAAACATTTGATAACTTTTTACCGGAATCGGGGCCGGACCCCCGCTTCTACCATTTTAAGAAAACCAATCGCTAAAGGACGCTGTTCTTCTGAAGCGTTTTTCCACACATAATCCACCAAGCGAAGCATCTCTTTTGCGCTGTCAGGTTGGTATCTACCTTTATCACGATAATCATATTGATATTGCTCATCAGGTCCGACATATAAAATATTTCTTAGTAAAATTTGCGTATGCTCTTGGCTTGCAAGAAAATGAAAAATCAGCGGTGGAAGATCATTTTGAGATACATGAGAACTAGTGGCGGTGAACCCACCAGATTGTTCCACATCCAGACTTTTTCCACCAATTAACGCATCAACAAGTGGTTCAGGTCGAACTTTATTCCTGCCCCACCGGTCGCCCTGCAAAACTGCCAGCAACAGATCAGGTGAAGCTCGAACACCGCTTATTTCAGCGGACACTAAATCCGCACTGGTTTGCCCGCGCGTAACGAGAGCAGTTGTTTGTTGAGACGAAGGACCGATTAACGCAAATCTGAGATAAGGGTATAACGTCGTGTGATGACCTTGCATTACGCGACGTTGGGTATAAGAATTACCACTACCATACTGTGCATCCAGCAATCTGTTCAACACAACGGCAGTAAAAGGCCCAGTAAGATATCTTTGAACTACATTCAATACTTCCAGATTGTTTAAAAATCCCATGGTAGCACCACCAAACCTATTTCTAAGCAAACAGTTCTTATCATCATCTGCCGTTAACACCGTCCTGAAGTTAGGGTTATATGGTTCACACATTTGACGCAATAAGCTGTCAATATTGCCATTATAAAATTGTCTATGGGTTGGCGCTGGAGCACCAGAAAATGTTGCGGTGACAGTGGAAACAGTAGTGGCGGCAACCGGTGTTGAAAATGAGGTAATAAATTGATCAAATTCAGGACGTAATACACCAGCATTTCTAGATTTAAATGATTGCAATGCGCTGGTTGCTCCCTTTAATAAATCACGGCAAGCATCTGTAAATAATTCGTTTGTCTGCCCCCCCTCCAACCCATTTTTGATTGATAAAATTAATATATCCCGTGATTTTAAGAACAATCTCATCTTTCAATATCGGAGAAAATCCATCGAGTAACAGGAAGTCTGTTAACGCCTTCAAATTATATGCCAATCTTTGCATGGATGGGGCACTGTCACGCCTTCTTAACACGGTAAGTATCTGTTCAGAATCACAATAAAAATCTGTTACATTTCTCCTCATATCACACCACCTGTAAAATCATCCGAGCCAACACGCCCATATCCGCCAAATATAGTACAAATAACAGTGATTTCCAGTAATTTCTTAATTTCTTAATTTCTTAATTTTTTAATAATTAGACAAAAAAATCAGGTTGGTCGCCGTCGATTTTTTTTATCATCATTCAATTGTAATTGATGTGAACCAATTCTTTCATGCAGAAAGCTTGTTAATACATCTAAACTGGCTCTGCTAAATCTTGGTGCATTGGGATCTGCAAAAAATCGTAGTATTCCCAGGCGAAACAAGTCAGTTTTTTCACTCATATAATTTTTCATGTGATCTGATTAAGTTAGAGAATATCTTCCAACGTGACTTTTTTAATAGAGGATGATTTAATTGCCAAAAAATAGCGTGTTGATTTAAGCTCGCCTTGTCGACGCAATACTTCTTTTTCTACCAATGCGTGCAAATCGCGTGTCGTTGTTGGCGTTGTTGCACCCGTTAACTGCATATATTTTTTTGCACTTAAGCCACCTTCAAATCCT
>JABDDR010000007.1 GCA_013287505.1 Gammaproteobacteria bacterium | reverse complement strand
TTGATTTCTTCCGCTCGTTCATGACTGATAGGTGGTGCAAAAGTAATTAAAGCAATACTAGTTTTTAATATTCGAAAACCATGCGGTTCATTAGGGGGAATTAATAAACCATCGCCATTTTTTAATTCATATTTCTCTTTTCCGACATATGCTTCCATGTGACCATCAATCAAATAAAAAAATTCTTCATTGCTGTGTGTGATGTTTTCATGTTTACCGTCTTTTTCAAATCTGGCATACACGATCGCCATTTCTTTTGCGACAATACGATGCAATTCCAATTTATCATCAAATTTATCAAGCGGAAGTGCTGCCATATGAAAATGTTTTTTAGCTGTCATAACAACCCCTGTTTGTATGTGTATTATTTTTATCAAGTATAGTCTATGCTAGAATTGATTTGATTTAATACGCACAAAACAGTGGGTTAGTACCCTTTTTTATACCTTGAAATTTATGCCAAAACGAAACACACAGCTTCGCCAAAAATGTGATTTTGAACTCACCATGGATTTAATTGGCGGTAAATGGAAAGGCATTATCATTTATCACTTATTTTACGGCACAAAACGATTTTCAGAGTTGAAACGCGTGTTGCCTGAAATCACGCAACGCATGTTGACATTGCAATTACGCGAACTGGAAAATGATAAAATTATTGTACGAACTGTTATATCAGAATCAAAGATTCGCGTGGAATATTCGCTGACACCCATTGGCGAAGCATTAAAAACAGCTTTTGATAAAATCAATGAATGGGGGAAGCTGTATAAAAGTAATATTACAAACTCGATGCATCCATAATTTTTTTAATCAGTTTATTGCATAAATACTGTAATATTTTCCAAGGAATTCTTCGGTAGAGCGGCAAATGCTTGCAATAAACAGCCACATATTCCAGCGTAGAAGTGCTACCACGATTCGTTTTAAATTCATCAGAACCACCACCCATATTAAAAATTAAATTGTGCGCATCAGCGCGTTGTAAGCACAACGCCACCAATTGTCGATACAATCCCATTTTACGATCAACCACGCAGTCATAGCCCAATGGACCGCAGATCATTGTATTTTCACTGTCAAACCAGCTAATAAACGCGTCAATTTGTCCATCCGAATTTCTTAGCGCCGTGTAATGATGCCAGCGATGCTGTATGGCCATTTGAAAATAATGCGCTGTGTAAATGGGATTGTATTTTGAATGTTTATCCACAAACAATTGTTTGTAGAGTTGCGCAAAACGTTCTGCATCCTGCATCGTGAGCTCGTCGTGTGATACTATTTTATAGCTTGATTTACGCAATAAACTGATATCGCGCTTTGCATGACTGCGTCGAATAAATCCTGATTCAGGAAAAAAAACATGCACGCCACGATCAGGAAATACATAATACCCATTGTCTTTTAACGTTTTTAAAAAATCTTGATCGAGTGCATCGTTCACGCGATAAAAAGTGATGGCATGTTTTGGATATCGGGCCGTTATTTTTTTTGTAAGCGAAGGTAGTAATGTAATAAATTGTCGCGGATGCTTAATGATACTGTTTAAATTATTGTTGACCTGAATCACTTGATTAAATTTCGTTAATCGACACAATAAAAACATAAATGCCGTGTTTAATAAAACAATCCCTTTGATCCAAAAATTGAATTTTTTTAATTCTCCCAGCGGGTAAGTGACATAAGTGGTGTAGGGAGAGCAAATGAGCGCATTGCGATACTCGGTTTTGTTAATCGTTAATGGCCATGCATCATTTTCAAAAACCAATGCGGCAACGGTTGTTTTTATGTTGCTGACAAAATGCGTGGAATTTTGTTTTAATAATTGTTGAATCATTGAAAATGAAACGTTTGTTCCGCTATTTTCTGTGGGTTTAAAATTATTGTGTTCGTAAATGTTTGGCACACGATATATCCTAAAAAATAATAGTGTGATGTTATCAAGGAAAAATGCAAAATGCGCGAAGAACAGAAGGTGTTTGTTTTATTATTTTCCGGAAGTGGATTAGACGAAACACTTTCTGACGTGATTACTGATGTTGCTCGTTCATTAAATGTCAGTGAGCGGGGAAAACTATGGCAAATTTTTCCCGGAACAGGTGCTGGTGGTAATTTTGCGCAAAGAGTGATTGGATTGGTGCATGGACAGATCGGCAAAAATACCTGTTACGATGCAGCAAATGCTGCTATCACGTGGCTTCTTGACCGACAAAAAATAACGGCGGGTTCACGCAAAGTCATCACCGTGTCTTACAGTCGTGGTTTTTCTGCGGCGCATTTGACTGCGCATTATGCAGAGCAAAATGAATCGTTGGCACAGATAAAATTTATACATCTTGATATTGATCCTGTGCCAGGCCCTTTTGGCAATCATCATATGGTGCCGCCCATTGCTTCCAATGTAGAAGCCCATATTAATTTGTTAGCAAATCATAGCATGCCGTTTCCTTTAAGTTGGATATTGATGCCAGATGTGCCTCGTTATCGCAGCGAAGAAACAAAACGTGGCAATTTTTTGCTGCCAACGGATCATGCGGGTGCAGGAGGTGTTAATGTTCGACCATTTAATGCTGAACAATCTGCGCTCACTGGAAAAGGTGCTGAACATTTTCGAGCGCCTATTTTAGCGTTGACAATGATTGCATTAAAAAAAATGGGCGTTGTTATCGCATCTGAAATTGATGAAGAAACAGTCATGCAGATGTGGATCCAATGGGCGCATCGTCCCGAAAAAATGTGGCAACCTAATTTATTTAACGGAAAAAACCATGCAAGACGACATGACAGAAATGTGGAATTGTTTGCGTGCTTGAGTGTGATAGTAGCAGCAACCGCTTACGCGTTATTTTCTCCATCAACAGCCAATTTTCTAATGTTATTTGCTGTTTATATGATGATGCACAAAATAATGACTACTAAAATTTTAATGCCGGTGACAACATTGGCGAAACCGCTTTTAGCAGAAAAACAGGATGATAAAAAAGAACAGTATGTCAGGGGATGTCTTACAGAGTTATTTGCATTGTGCGTCGAAAAATCAGAAACAGGCCATAATGCGATGTTAAGAATGTAAGGTATGGAATGCTTTTTGAAATTCACCCGCCAATAAATCCGGTATCACACGCGCTGATTCATCAATCGCTTTTGTTATTTCAATACGATCATCGCGACTCGGCTGAACTAATACATAATTTACCACATCATCACGATGGCCCGGATGACCAATACCAATACGCAGTCGATAAAAATCAGGGGAATTTAAGTGTGAAATGATGTCGCGCAATCCATTATGGCCACCATGTCCACCGCCTTTTTTTAAACGTGCAACGCCGGCATCAAAATCCAATTCATCATGCACCACTAAAATTTCTTCAGGATTTATTTTGTAAAATTTTGAAAATGCTGCGACAGAAATGCCGCTTTCGTTCATGTAGGTTGTTGGCTTGAGTAAAAAATAATTTCCGCACTCGCCTACATGAGCGCGAAATTTTTTTTGGGGATGCAATTCAATATTTTCTTGTTGTGCAAAATAATCAATGAACCAGGCACCAGCATTATGCCGCGTTGCGGCATATTGCGCGCCTGGGTTTCCGAGGCCGACGATTAGACGAATTCCGGACATCTAATAATGCTCGCTTTGATGGTGAATGCAGTGCAGCTTCAAGCTTTCGCATTCGCTTACGCTCGGCTTCTGCCTCGATCTTCGTAGTAAAGCTCTTGCTACTTCTTCGGTTTTTCCTTCGTATCAGCAGCAGGTGCTTCTGCTTCAGGTTCTTTTTGACCAGTAATAATCGTTTCAGCAGCAACAGGCGCTGCAGTTTCTTCTGGTTCTTCAGCGCGTGGTTGATGAATGCTGACGACCACTTGATCGTGTTCTTCATCGACAATGGCATGCGCTAACGCAACATTTTCTGGCAACGCAATTTCAGACATGTGAATTGAATCACCGATGTTTAATCCTGAAATATCTACCGCAATAAACTCAGGCAAATCTGCTGGTAAACAGGATACTTCAAAATGTGTGATTAATTTTGACAATATGCCCATCTCTTTTAGACCAGGTGCTTTTGCTTCACCCAAGAAATGCAACGGTACACGCATCGTTAATTTTTCTTTGGTATTAATGCGTAAAAAATCCATGTGTAAGATTTTTGGTTTTACAGGATGACGCGTTAATGCTTTTAGTACCACTTTTTCTGAGTGGTTATCGATCTTTAACGTTAAAATATGAGAATAAACCGCTTCGTGCTCGAGTGCTTTAATCACTTTGTTGTGAGACAAACTGATCGGCATCGGTGCTTTGTCGGTACCATACACAATTGCAGGTATTTTATCCTCATGACGTAAACGACGAGCACCTGCTTTACCAGCAGCTACACGCGCTTGCGCTTCGAATTCAAATGAAACTGACATGACGTACTCCGTGGAGGTAGATTTAAAGAATGGGTATTTTAACGAGTTTTGGGGGAATTGCTAGTGAAAGACGCGACTGTATACCCGTTTAAGGTGTAAATCGACGTCTCTACGATTAATCTTCAAACATTGAACTTACTGACTCATTCACCGTAATGCGCGAAATGGTTTCGGCGATCATGCTGCTGAGCGAAACTTGCTTTATTTTAGCGCATTTTTTCGCAGCTTCAGATAAGGGAATAGTATCTGTTACGATGACTGCGTCTAAACAGGATTGTTCGATGTTTTCAATGGCACGACCAGACAACACAGGATGTGTACAATATGCCGCTACTTTTTTCGCGCCACGTTCTTTTAATGCCATCGCAGCATGACACAATGTACCTGCTGTATCGACAATATCATCCACAATTAAACAGTGGCGATTTTCAACATGGCCAATGACATTCATCACTTGCGATTGATTGGGTGCTGGACGACGTTTATCGATAATAGCTAAATCCGTGTCGTGCAAACGTTTTGCAATAGCACGCGCACGAACCACGCCACCCACATCGGGCGAAACAACGGTTAAATCAGGGTACTCTGCGAGCACGCCATGTTGCTCTAAAATTGATGGGCTTGCATAAACGTTATCTACTGGGATAGAAAAAAAGCCTTGGATTTGATCGGCATGCAAATCAACGGTGATTAAGCGTGTAATACCCACTTTTGCAATCATGTCTGCAACGACTTTTGCGGAAATAGGCACGCGAGAGGATCGTACGCGACGATCTTGTCTGGCGTAACCAAAATACGGGACCACAGCAGTAATGCTGGTTGCTGATGCGCGTCGCAGTGCGTCCGTCATCATTAACAATTCCATGAGATTATCGTTGCAAGGTGCACAAGTGGATTGAATTATAAAGACATCGCGACCACGCACGTTCTCTTGGATTTCGACACGTGTTTCGCCGTCACTGAAAGTGCCGACCATCGCTTTGCCTAATTCCATGCCTAGATATTCGACGACACGTTGCGCGAGCGCGGGTGTTGCAGATCCACCAAAAATTTTTACTTCAGCCACGGTTATGTCCAAGTAAAGTTAGCTGGGGTGCTAGGATTCGAACCTAGGTATGCCGAGATCAAAACCCGGTGCCTTACCGCTTGGCGACACCCCAAAAAGCTACGCATTAAGGTTGGTTATTCTACTGACTTCTTTTGTTCTGTCAATTAGGTGATTGCATCAGGTATTGGGTCTCGACGCATAAATAATAACCAATCTGTAATCACAATTTTTATTTGTAATCCCGGACGGCTCATTAAAATAACTTGCGGAAAATCGACCCCATCATCATTATTTTTATAGGCGTTGTAATGCAAAACCCAACCCGCTTGTCTTAACGAGATTAAATGGCCGAAGCAATCATATCGTGCTTCATAATAACCTGCATTTTTCGCAGGCATACCCTTGACCCAGCTGCTCATGGGACTGATAGGCAGAGACCATCCGAATGCTTTTTGCATGAGTCTCTCTGGTGTTTTTGCTTTCGATACATGCGTGCCGTTTTTCCATAACTCCACATAGCCAAATTGATAATAGATTTCAGCACTGAATAAACCGAGTGTTGAAGTAAAGTTGATGCTATAGGCTTTCGAGCCAAATTGCTTCCAGTTGAAATCTGCCATTTGTGGTAATTTCATAGGCTGTTGAATGCTAAATTCGCCATCGAGTCGAAAGAATCTTATTTTTGCCAGTTGTGCATTACGGACTGCGGGCGACACGACGTGAAAATATTTCGATGGTTGCGGCTTATCCCAGACGCCGCAGCCGGATAATAACAACACGGCGAGCAGCCCAGTAATCAGTATGCATTTTTTAAGAAACATCGTAATATCCGCATTAGAATTAACTCGCGTTATAATAACTAATTTACGCTGTTTCGTCCATTTGGATTATTGTTATGCTTGCTTACGGAATAAATCATCACACCGCGCCGATAGCTGTTCGTGAAAGATGCGCGTTTCAAGAAGCTGTATTACCACTTGCTCTGCAAGATTTAATATCATGCGATGAAGTGAATGAAGCGGTGATTTTGTCTACCTGTAATCGCACCGAAATTTATATTGATACACCGCAGCCATCTGTCATACAGCAATGGTTGGTGCGTCAAAAATCTTTATCCCATATTGATTTAAATGAATACTGTTATTCTTATCGCGAAATGAGTGCTGTGCGTCACATGATGCGGGTTGCGAGTGGTTTGGATTCGATGGTGCTTGGAGAACCGCAAGTGCTTGGGCAAATGAAACAAGCGTATCAAATTGCGCAAAATGCAGGAACGGTGGGTGCGCATTTACAGCAGGTATTTCCCGCTGTTTTTGAAACCAGCAAACACATTCGCACAGATACAAATATCGGCGCGCATCCGGTTTCAATCGCTTATGCGATCACACAAATAGCAAAAAAAATTTATCATCAATTGTCAGAGTGCCGTATCTTATTAATCGGTGCAGGTGAAACGATTGAATTGATTGCAACACATCTTCGGCGTGCTGATGTAAAAAAAATAGTGGTTGCAAATCGCACGTTAGAAAAAACAAAGCATCTGGTTGAAACACTGGATGTGCATGCTATTGCCATGCTCGATATTCCTAATGCGATTGTCGACAGTGATATTGTGATTTGCGCAACCACAAGTCAATTGCCGATTCTTGGAAAAGGCATGATTGAAAGCGCCTTAAAAAATAAAAAGGATGGCTCATTATTATTAATTGACTTAGCAGTACCGCGCGATATTGAACCCGAAGTTGCAATGCTCGACCGTATTCATTTGTATAATATCGATGATTTGCATATGATCATCGCACAAAATTTGAAAAGTCGGGATGAAGCTTCAAAACAGGCTGAGAAGATGATTGATCGCCACGCATCTGCATTTTTGCGAAAAATGCGTGTATTTTATGCGGGACATGTCATCACAGAATATCGTGATCGGCTCGATAAAATTCGTCAGTGTGAGCAGGGAAAAGCGTTGCGACAATTACAATTGGGCTATGATTCAAAAAAGGTGCTTGAACAATTTGGCCATAATCTCATCAATAAAATTATGCATCACCCAACCATTAAATTACGCGAAGCAGCGTCGGAAGATCAATGCGAAATGTTCCAACGGATAAAAAGTTTTTTTGAGCTCGAATAATTATTCGAAGCATATATCAGAAGCCGAGCGTATGTGAGCGTAGCGAACGATAGCGAGAGCGAAAAATTAAATAATCTAGCAAACGAAATGAGCGTGGCTCGCGGAGCGACAAAACCCATGAAAGAATCCCTAAAACTAAAATTAATGACACTCGCCAATCGCTATCGCGAAATTGGCGCACTATTAAGCGATGCTGCAACAATTAACAATCAAAATAAATTTCGTGAACTCAGTAAAGAGTACGCGCAGCTTGAACCGATTGTTTTATGTTTTTCACAATATGAAAAAAATGCAGCAGGTATTATTTCCGCACAGCAAATGTTGCAAGAAAATGATCCTGAAATGCAAGCGCTCGCACAGGAAGAATTGTCTGAATTAAAAAATTCACAAGACGATTTAAATCAGCAATTACAGTTATTATTATTACCCAAAGATCCGAACGATGATCGTAACGTATTTTTAGAAATTCGTGCAGGAACCGGTGGGCACGAAGCCGCATTATTTGCAGGCGATTTATTTCGTATGTATAACCGATTTGCTGAAAATAAAGGATGGCAATTTTCTGTTGTATCGGCGAGTGATGGTGAGCAAGGTGGTTATAAAGAAATTATCGTGCGCATTGAAGGCCATGGTGTTTATTCACAATTAAAATTTGAATCAGGTGCCCATCGTGTGCAACGCGTACCAAAAACTGAAGCGCAAGGTCGTATACATACCTCTGCGTGCACAGTGGCAGTGCTGCCTGAGCAAGATGAAATCGATGAAATTAAAATTAATCCCGCTGATTTACGCGTTGATACCTATCGCGCATCGGGTGCGGGTGGACAGCACGTCAATAAAACAGATTCTGCGATTCGTATTACGCATATTCCCAGTGGATTAGTCGTTGAGTGCCAGGATGAACGCTCACAACACAAAAATCGTGCGCGTGCTATGTCATTATTATCAGCGCGATTATTAAGTGCAGCGCAATCTAAGCAAGCATCTGAACAATCATCATTGCGAAAAAGTTTGGTGGGTAGCGGTGATCGTTCTGAACGTATTCGCACGTATAATTTTCCGCAAGGTCGTGTGACCGATCATCGCATTAATTTAACGTTGTATCAGCTCGATGATGTGATGAACGGAAAATTAGATGCGGTGATTGTGCCGTTAACGCGAGAATTGCAGGCAGAATTGCTTGCGGAATTGGGTGAGTAGAGATCTATGAATCTCACCAATCTTCGAAAAAAAATAATACTTCAGCTCACCTCGCATTCCGATACTCCCCAACTCGACGCTGATTTATTATTAATGCACGTGCTGCAAAAAACCCGCACACAATTATTGATGGATGAATCAATCGTAGAGGCGCGATTTATCGCGTCTCTCGATCAATTAATCACACGCCGCATCAACGGCGAACCCATCGCTTACATACTGGGATCTCAACCATTTTGGACGATGGACTTAATCGTCACGCCCGATGTGTTAATTCCACGCGCCGAAACCGAATGTTTAATCGAATGGGTATTAAAACAATTATTTGATGCAAATAATTATCAAGTTGCAGATTTGGGAACTGGTTCAGGCGCTATTGCCATTGCATTGGCATTAGAAAAACCGCACTGGCAAATCGATGCCACCGATCAATCTGCAAAAGCATTATTGATCGCAAGGCAAAATGCAAAAAAATATAACGCGAAAAATATTTCTTTTTTTGAAAGCGATTGGTTTGACGCACTGCCGCCTAAAAAATATGATCTGATTATTTCAAATCCACCGTATATTGCACAAAATGATGCGCATCTCGAAAAATTAATATTTGAGCCCATTTCTGCTTTAACATCTGGAAAAACAGGATTGGATGCCATTGAAAATATTACGCAACAGGCAATGCATTATTTACAACCCAACGGCTACTTAGTCATTGAGCATGGCTATGATCAAGCAGAAGCGGTTTTTAAATTGTTTGAGCAGGCTGGATTTTATGAGGTAAAAAATCATTGTGATTTATCAGGAATACCACGATTTGTGACGGGAATGAAATCATGATCGGCATTTTATTAATTAACTTAGGAACGCCAGAAGCGCCGACAGAAAACGCTGTCAGAAAATATTTAGATGTTTTTTTATCTGATCCCTATGTGATTACATTGCCAAAATTTCTACGTGATTTTTTAGTACAAAAAATTATTTTACCGAAACGTCCTAAAATATCTGCCCATGCTTATCAACAAATTTGGACGGACGAAGGATCGCCTTTGCTCGTTAATAGTTTGGCATTGCAGAAAGCACTTCAAGAAAAATACGGTGATCGATATTGTGTTGCACTGGGTATGCGTTATAGCAATCCGAGCATTGAAGATGCAATTATATATTTGCAAAAAAATAATTGTGAAAAAATAATTGTATTCCCTTTATTCCCGCAATTTTCAAATGCAACCACGCAATCCGCGCTTGATGCTGTCAATGCTGTTTTTAAAAAAATAAATTATATCGGCGAGATAACAATCATCCGTGATTTTTATAATTATGACGCTTATATCAATCCCCTTGCTGAAAAGGCACGGAAGGCGCGCCTGGCACCAGATGAATTTATCCTCTTCAGTTATCATGGCTTGCCGAAACGACGAACTGATGCAGAAATGTATCGGGAACACTGTTTTATTACCACTGATTTGATCGCAAAACAATTGGGATTGCCGGCAGAAAAATACCTGACTGTTTTTCAGTCGCGATTGGGTTTTACAAAATGGATTGGGCCTTACACAGATCATGCATTGAAAAGTTTAAAGAAAAAAAATATTAAAAAATTAACGGTGGTTTGTCCGTCATTTGTTGCAGATTGTGTAGAAACACTCGAAGAAATCAATATTCGGTTGCGCGCGCAATGGATGCAATTGGGTGGTGAGTCGTTTGAGTTAATTCCGTGTTTGAATGCAGATCCATACTGGGTTGATGGATTAAGTTCGATCGTAGAGACGTCGATTTATCGCGTCTCCGATCTTTGATTAACGCATCATGCCTGAGCAAAGATCGGAGACGCGATAAATCGACGTCTCTACACCCATCTCATAATCCCCGCTTTCACCTGATCTACCGTAATCGACTCCATACACCGACAATCCATTTTATCAAAACAAGTAGGCGCATTACACTTTGGATCCGATGCGATATATTCTGCTTTTTTACCAATCGGCTTCCAACGATCTACTATCAACACAGGATACAAACCGAGCGCATGAATGCCAAATGCAGCAGCAATATGCAGTGGACCCGTCGCATTGGTCACCAAGCCATCTGCATGTGCAATGAACTGAATTAATTCTTTCAAGCTCAGTTGTCCGGAAAGATTGGTTGCGTATTCGCAACCTGGCATGACTATATGTGCAATCTCGTCACTTTCCTTTTTTGAACCCGTCACAATCACATGAATTTTATCTTGCGGTAATTGTTGAATCAGCGCATTAAATAGTTTTGGCGGCCATTCCAGAGCATGTTTGTTTGAAAACGGATGCACAATTAAATTAAATCGATCAGGCTTTAAAATAGACTGTAATTGTGGTGACAAAGGCTCAACTTTTTTAAAACCCATGCGTTCATGCAGAAACATTAAGTCGTCATTGATCGGTATATGAAATGGTTTTAATAATTTTAAACTGGTTTGTGCTTCATGCGAATTTGATTTTTTGCGACTTAAACACACCCATTTATTGCAAGTAAACCAGTGGTAAACGCGATGTGATGTGCCGATACGAATCGGTATACCCGCTTTCTTCATCAATTGCGCAATAACTTTATTCGGCGATTCATGAATAACCACGTCAAAAGCAAGGGTTTTTATTTTTGCAATCGCATCGGACTGCGTCATGCGCGCAAAATCATCCCAGCTATAAAATGCATCCACATGCGATGATTGTTCGGCAATATCACGCGTATATTCATATCCTAAAAATGAAATTTTTACATGAGGCAAATGCTGTTTTAAAATTCCAGCCAATGGCAATGTCAAAATGACATCGCCAATATTAAAAGTACAGTGGATTAAAATATGTTTTGCGTTTTGAATTGACATATAGGCTCTTCGGTGGGCGTTGTTCTGACTATCTCCTTAAGATAGACTACGCCTCAATTTTTCGATTTTTTAACAAAGCACATTAACATGACATCCACGCTCACTCAAAGACCAAAATGGCAGCTTACCTGTGAATGGCTTGCAATATCCGCGATTACGGCTTGTTTTTTTGTTACTTATCTTTCCGTGTCACTCACGACCGTCGCTTATTTAGCTGCTTTTATATTGATTCTTGTTTCTGCCAATTGGCGTTTACGATTTGCCAGTATTTCAAGTAATTTGCCTGCACTGTCTTTTTGGGCGCTTACTGCGTTATTTGTTATTGGCGCGTTTTATACCACTTCAACATCCGCGTTGATGAAACATGATTTATGTACCAATATTTGGTTGCTCATCACGCCTTTTTTTATCATGGTCATAAAAGACGATAATTGGCGACAACGCATGATTAATGCATTTTTAAGCATTATGATCATCACGGTCGCCGTTTCGTTTTTAAAGAGATTTTTTCATATCGATCCATTCGCATCGATTCATTTCATAAAAATACCCTATCAAAAAAACGATTTTATTTTTGATCATATCAAACAAAGTTACGCGATGAATATTGCCGCATTTATTTGTGCGTACCGTATTCTATTTGAAAATAAATATAAAATATTTTATGGGATTCTTTTTATTTTAATGGCCATTGATATTGTGTTTGTCAGTCATGGTCGCACAGGTTACGGTGTTTTTTTTGTATTATTGGTTTATTTAAGCTTGATACGATTTGGGTGGCGCGGCACTCTGTTAACAGCCGTTTTAAGTGTGTTAATCATGAGCGTCGCATTTTTTGCATCACCTGCTTTCCATGAGCGCGTCAAAAGAATCGTGACAGATACTGTGCATTATCATCACATGCGTCAATTGCATCAAACCACTTCTGTGGGGCAGCGTATTGAAATGCTACAAATTTCAAAAATGATGATTGAAAAACGTCCTTGGTTTGGATATGGCACCGGCGGCATTCGTACCGCTATGCCGGCGGTTGTGCCACTCAAAGATCGTAGCTTATTGTTAACGCCCACGATTGACTCGGTAGAATCTATTTATTTAAATTTTTGGCTAAAATTCGGGTTATTTGGATTAATTATTTTTTTGCTGACCGTTGTGGTGCAAATCAAAGCAAGTTTTCGATTACCAGTCACCTATCGGCATTTAATTCAAGCGGTACTCATTGCCACACTGTTTGGTGGCTTTTTCTGTTCTTATTTTCAGTCATTTCAAATTAAACATTTGTATGCGTTATTTTTTGCGCTTTGTTTTAGTGCGTTGAATACGCATGAGAATAATAACTGCTTGCAATCTCAGCGCTAAAAAACTCGCATCTTCATTTTCGTTGGGTATAATGAGTGAGAATTTTGTATCTGTATCATAAGCTCAGGAGCGCTTACATGCTGGAAAAAAAGCCAACAAAAGAAAACAGAAACCCTAATATAAGCTTTCAAGACCTCGCTGGCGTATTCGTTGCTGCGATCATGCTCAGAGAAATCTCTTTGTATACTGGTAATCTATTGATGATGTTATGCGCCTTAGCTGGGTTATATAAAATCGCATTCGCTTTGAAAAATAACGTGATAGGCGTCAATGCATTCTGGCCAGCGCCTCCTGTAAAGGCTACGATTCCAGCGACAAATGCAGTAGTACCATCACTAACATAAAAGAACTAACACATGACAAAAAATGAAGATACATTTCAAATCGTCCTCGCAACTTCCAATCCCGGTAAAATTGCGGAATTACAAACACTGTTGAGCTCATTGCCGATCGAGTGGATTCCACAATCCGAACTGGATATTTCCAGTATTGAGGAAACGGGAAAAACATTTATTGAAAATGCAATCCAAAAAGCACGGCATGCATCCAGATTGTCGGGTTTGCCTGCACTGGCAGATGATTCTGGTTTGGTTATCGATGCGCTCGATGGCGCGCCCGGTGTTTATTCTGCGCGATACGCAGGAGTCAATGCGACAGCTGCAGAGCGCAATCAAAAAATATTAGACGAGATGATCGACTTTGATGAGCATGATCGCACTGCTGCCTATCATTGCGTTTTGGCGCTCGTAGAGTATGAAGATGATCCTGTGCCGCTGATTTGTCATGGTATTTGGGAAGGATCGATTTTGCGTCAACCACGCGGTGAAAATGGTTTTGGGTACGACCCCATCTTTTATGTGCCCACACACAAAAAATCTGCGGCGGAACTATCAACGGCAGAAAAAAATAGTTTGAGTCATCGTGGACAGGTGGTCGATCAAATGCTCGAAGTGTTTCATGCGATGATTGAGCATAAGCATTAATACACCATCACCTCAACCCGCCGATTAAACGCAGTTCCCATCGGATAATGATTACTCGCAATCGGATGTTTTGCGCCGCAGCCACGCACGCTTATAATGCTTGAATTGATGCCGTCTTCACGTAAATATTCAGCAATTGTATCAGCATAATGAATCGACAATAGATCTCTTGCGGGAGACAACCACACTTTGTCAGTGTAACCCGACACTTTTACATGTGGATGTTCAAAATAAGCTGCGTAGCTATTAATAAATTGCGCCAATCGATCTAAAGCTATTTCACGATGCGGTTTTAATTCGTGCGTATCCATTGTAAAAAAACAATCGGTCGGAATAACAAAGGTGAAACGCATGCCTTGTTTAATGATTTGTATACCCGTTTTTTCAATGTCTCCCAGCAAACTACGCTGCATGGGTGACAAATTTTCTTCGACAGGATTTTCAATATAGCGCGGTATTGTGTGTTGAGTGCATGAAGATAAGGTTATAAATAAAGGTATTAAGAATAGTAAACCGCAAAAGAGTTTTGTGCGTTGTTTCATGGCGTATTTTTCCAAGACATCGATGATTCGAAAAGCATAACACACTAAAATTCTTCCCACATCATCTGTACCGGTTGCTGCGCTTTTAATCTATCAAACGCGGTTGTAATATACTTTTCGATTTCCAATTGCGAAAGATCGTGAAATGCAACAGAAAATATTTGAATAAATGCAGATTGATCTTCATCTAATACCAAATCATTTCTGAGTTCGCAATAATGAATCATGCTGACACAAGCATCTGCCAGTCGTTGTAGTTTTGTGCGTCGCAATGGATGTGTTTTTAATCGAGATTCATACAACATTTGTTGTTCTATCCAGTATGCTTTGACAATGGAATCTTGCAGCTCATGTCGCATTTGCACGATGATTGGATCTGTGAAATCCGCCACCAACGCACACGTGTATTTCAATTCTGTGATGACGCGTTGATGCCATAACATGATTTGTGCTTGCAGCATTTTTACGTTGCGTTTCGATAAGCGACCGTAAGAAGTTTTTGCCAACCAAAGCAGGTATAAAATAATATTAATATTAAAACCACTGACATGTTGCAAATGATACACGGACTTATTCAGCGTCGAGTTGGCGAGCAACTCACTGGTAAATTGAGTAAAAACAGATTGTTGGTTGCAATCTTCCATGATTTTCACCGTGTTATATTTTATTCTATTGTAAACAATTTAAGCAAAAAGCACTAATACTTAAGCAGCAACAGAAGAGCGATCAGATAAAATCAATGACTTCAGATCTGCAATGATGCGAGTATAAAATCCTGGATGGCTGGCTTGTTGGCGTGTCAACGTGTGCAGTTGGAGTTCGCATTGCTCTTGTGAACCAAAATTAACAACCGTCCTGTTGCAGTCAAATAATTTTTTGGCGACAACCTCGTCGAGGCGGTCACGTGATAATGCCATTAACTGGGCTGCCGTTATTATGGCGCGAGCCGCTTTTTGCGCGCGGTGTACCACGTGATCATTTTCAATAAAGTAATTATCTAAATATTCACCGAGAAACTTGCAAAATTCCCCAATGCCAGAATAAGCATAATAACCTTGACCGCCACTATCCATATTATTTTTCATGTCTTCAATAATTGCCTTTCCAACATGAAATAAAGCCAAATCATTGTCGTAAATATCAGAATCTCTTAATTTTAATTCACGCAATTTCGCCATGCGCTCTGCTTGTTGTAAATATCGGCGCAATAAAAAACGATAATCGCTAATCGCCTTTATCATTGTTTCTGAAAATACAGACATTGTGAATTTTCCTAAATTTTTAAGCAGAACCAAGTTAAGTTAAATATCATTCTAAGACATTAAGCTTAAAATAGTATTAAAATCTACATTAATCTGATCATATTATATACAGAATGATTGGTGAAAATGTCATCAAAACCACTCTAACATGGTGAAAAATAAAACAAAACATGAAATTTTGGAATTACACACTATACTGGGTTCATCAAGTAGGAGGATGTTTCATGAAAAAGACCATCATCGTTTCATTGTTATCTACAGGATTGCTTGCTGCAGGTTTAACGGTTAGCACAGCGGCATTGGCAGATAGATACTACGGCGCACATTTGTGCGGATATGCGGGTTTTAAATGTATCAAAGTAAGACGTGGAGATACATGGGAAGGATTGTTTCACAACCCGCGCGACAGGCAGATTGTGATGAGACTGAATCGCATGAATATGCCTGTGAAATATCGCAGCTGGATAGTAGTTCCAACGAATTTGGGGTCTATCAGCAATATGGAATTGTCACCTTTTCCAATGCATTGGCAGACCAATGGTAAAAAGTTGGTTTTGGTGAGTTTAAGTTTGCAAGCATTTGGTGCATACGATGCAAGCGGACAATTGGTTCATTGGGGACCGGTATCCGGCGGTAAAGGTTATTGCCCTGATATCGAGCAGTCCTGCAATACCGAAACCGGACATTTTAAAATCTTTCGTAAGCAAGGTCCTGAATGCTTATCAACAAAATTCCCAGTAGAAACAGACGGTGGCGCACCAATGCCTTATTGCATGCATTTTAATGGTGGGTATGCGTTACATGGTTCAACTTTGCCAGGATATAATGCCAGCCACGGTTGCGTTCGACTTTTCTTTGATGATGCGCAATGGCTCAATCAAAGTTTTGCAGCGATTGGCACGCCGGTGACTATTATGCGTTAAATAAAATCCCCTTTTTCCCTTTGAAAAAAAGGAGTTAAGGGGATTTTAATGGTTTGTTGAAAATGAGATTGCACTGCAAAAGATAGTTCATTACACTCACACCGACGTTTTCTTCTCATACTTGCGAAAAAATACGATGATCCATCACGAAGATGAATTCAAAAAATTATCACCTACCGCAAAAGAATGGTTGTTTTATAGGAAGTCACTCACTGAACGGCTTGTTAAATATATTCCTGATATTACTTTTCACGTGATAAGTGATGTTGAAAATACATTTGCAGATTCAGCAGCACAAAAGGCGCTTGATATTACGCCAGAAACAAAAACACGTATTCGCAAGATAGAATGGTGTCTCAACGAAAAAACTTTAATCGAAGCCACTGTGGCAATTCCTCATGCGTCGATCACACCCGAAACAAATGTGCTTTCAACTATTGGAAATATGCCGATCGGCAAGGTTTTATTTACGGATCCTGATTTGAAACGCAGTGATTTCGTATTTTACTTCGAAAAAAACAAATGGATTCGAGAGAGTATTTTTACTTTTAAAAATAAGCCACTGATGGTTCGAGAAATATTTTTACCTTCGTTTTTTCTGACAATTTAGAATTAACATAAAATAGATATCTATTTTCTATTTCTAATCAATAAAAAAGATATCTGTTTTATTGGTTACGAGATGAAATAGGATATAACGCTGAAATTGATTATGTAACGCAACAGGGCAATAAATTTGGTGGGTCAGATGGCAAGATTAATCGAATCATGATTAACCAGAGATTTCCGATGCATAAAAAAATAAAATCTTATGTTGAATTAATGCGCTTACACAGACCCATCGGCATTTTATTATTATTATGGCCAACGTTATGGGCGTTATGGATTGCAGCCGCCGGTTTTCCCAGCGTAAAGAATTTATGTATTTTTGTCATCGGCGTAGTGTTGATGCGCAGCGCAGGATGCGTTATTAATGATTTTGCGGATCGAAAATTTGATGCGCATGTTGCACGCACTAAAAATAGACCGCTTGCAACAGGCGTAGTGTCAGCACGTGGCGCAATTATTTTATTTGTCGCATTGTGCGCAATCGCTTTTGTTTTAGTGTTATTTACAAATGCATTGACTGTTCTACTCGCTTTTTTTGCAGTGTTGACGGCTGCTATTTACCCTTTTATGAAACGCTTTACGCATTGGCCGCAATTGATTTTGGGGATCGCATATTCATTTTCTATTCCGATGGCATTTGCTGCAGAAACACAGAAAATATCATTTTTTGCAGGTATTTTAATGTTGGCAAATATTTTATGGGCGATCGCGTACGATACGCAATACGCCATGGTAGATCGCGAAGATGATTTAAAAATCGGTATTAAATCAACGGCTGTTTTATTTGGGAAATATGCGCAGCTGATAATAGGTTTGTTTCAATGCGTGGTTATCGCTGTGTTGTGTTTGTTAGGATATTGGGAATCTTTTTCGGCAGTATATTTTGGCGCTATATTTTTAGCCTCTCTATTATTTATTTATCAGCAGTTATTAATTTCAAAAGCTGAACCGCAAAAATGCTTTAAGGCATTTCTCAATAATCAGTGGGTGGGATTGATTGTGTTTTTGGGGATATTGCTGCAATTCATTCGCGCTTGCTAACGCAAGTGCTTCTAAACTATCTCACTAGCACGTACCTGCTGATAGTTTGTGCCAGTGATATAGCTTAGAAGCTTTCGCGTAAGCGAATGCGAAAGTTCAAGCGAATGCGAAAGTTCAAGCGAATGCGAAAGTTCAAGCGAATGCGAAAATTCAAGCGAATGTGAAAGTTCAAACGAAATCAGCATGACTACACACCCACTCTCTGCGATAATATACCCATGAAATCATCCCCCCAAAAATCCCGCGCCTTCACCCTCATCGAAGTGCTCATCGCATTATTAATTATCGCCATTGCCCTTGCCGCTGCCATTCGTGCTACCAATGAAAGTATTCGTGCAACAGCTCACGTGAAAAATACCGTCGTTGCGCACTGGGTGGGATTGGATGTGTTATCCGAAATTCAAACAGGATTGTTAACACCGCCTGGACCAGGCAGTTCACAAACAGGCGATACAAAAATGTTGGGACGAGAGTGGCAGTGGGATGCTGTTAGTGCCGAATCACCATTTCCCAATATCAATCAAATCACCATTACTGTGCGTTTTAGAAATCATGTGGTGAATACAGTGACAGGATACATCTGATGAGGAAATCCCCCCGGTTTCGCTTCGCTCAACCGACCCCCTTTAAAAAAAGGGGGGTGAAGCTTAGCGGGTTCACATTAATTGAAATTTTAGTTGCACTGATGATTTTTGCCATTATGGGTGTTTTGGCCGCAATGAGTTTGCATAGTATTTTACGCACACATGAAGCATTAAAAAAATCTGATCATGAATTATTACAATTGCAAGTTACCATGACATTATTGCGTCGTGATTTAATGCAAGTGGTTGATCGAAAACCTGGTTTTATTGGCTCTGGTAGCGATATTACGTTTACGCGCATGGGTCTTGCCAATCCATTTAATTTGAGTCGACAAAGCAATATGCAGCAAGTAAGTTATGAATTGCTTGGAAGTCAGTTAGTGCGATTGACGTGGGATGCATTAAATCAACCAGAAAAAATAAAACCAGAAGCGCAGGTTTTATTGCAAGGCGTGCAATCACTGACATGGCAATTTGTTGAAGATAATGGGGACAAATCGTCGAGCTGGCCATTAACTTCAACACCCGCACAAGCACTCACGTCTGCAAAAACACCAGCAGCAGCACAATCACCATTACCCGTTGCCGTACTCATGGTTATGCATATTAAAGATGAAGGTGTTATCGACGGTGTTTTCCCCATTCCAGCGCGAGGTAATTATGCACCATCCCAACCACCAGCACCTAAAAAATAGCGGTGGCGCTTTAATTAGCGCGCTTTTTATTACAGCTATCGCCGCTATTATTGCCACTGCATTGGCTGTGCAAGTGCGACTGCTGATTCATGAGGGCGAGTTGGTTGTGAACTCTGATCAAAGCTATTTAAATTGCCAAAGTATGCAATTATTAGCGGAAAATGAAGTGATAAAATATGTATCGCAATGGACAAATGTAAAAACCCCATCACCACAATTAATATTACTTAAAACAAAATTGCCTAATACAAAAATAAATGGCACGCAGTTAACAGGTGATATTGATGATGAGCAGGGAAAATTCAATATCAATGATCTGGTTTATACTGCCAATCAATCGAGATTTGTGACGTTATTGCAGGCGGTCGTTCAAGGTATTTCGCAGCAGCAAAGTTTTAATATTGCAAAAGCCATTACGGCATGGATGACCAATGATTCACAAAACAAATATTATTTGTCGTTGCATCCGCCGTATCAATCACCCCAAGCTGAAATGACCGATATCAGTGAATTGCGTTTGGTTGAAGGTGTTACGCCTGAGATTTATTCGGCATTAGCACCTTACATCACTGCATTACCGATCACACCCCCTTCGATGCTCACCAGCAAAACACCGCCGGAAACACCGACTACACCTCCTTCGAAGACGCCCACCAGCAAAACATCGCCGGAAACGCCGATTAATATTAACAGCGCCTCTGCGCAGGTATTATTAACGACAAACCCCGCATTAACGATCGGACAAGCTGAAAATCTGGTGACATGTCGAATACGGTTTGGTGGTTTTACCAGCACGCAAGCTTTTCAGACAGATTGCGTCCAGCCGGCATCAATTCCCGCTTTAACTGATATAACAACCGAGAGCAATTACTTTTTAACACACGTCTATGCGCTTTGGAATAACCATACGGTGTCGCTGAATAGTTTGTTAGTTACACAAATTCAAAAAAATAATACACTTAAGGCTATAGTTGTGTGGCAGGAATTTGATTGATGGTTATTTTACAGCTATTTTCAGATAAAGCAGTCGATTGGTTCGATATAAATGATGCGGGCGAGTTGCAATCACACCAGCACTTTATTGATTTATCGCAATGCCCAAAGCTGAATGTTGATGCCAATTTGATTGTGTTGCTTCCCGGTGAAAAAGTCACCATGACATCGGTTAAATTACCTAAAATGCGCGCATCAGAAAGAGCGCGCGCTATTCCGTTTGCACTTGAAGAGCAGTTAGCCACTGATCCAGAGAATATTGCCGTTGCAATTGGAGATGTAATGCCTGATGGGACAATGGCTGTTGCAGTGATTGAAGCAAAAACGCTTGAAGAACAATTAAAGGCATTGACCGACGCTCACTTTTATCCACGCGCATTGCTCCCAGATTTTCTGGCATTATCATGGGAGTCGGAAACGTGGTCTGTATTGTTGCGTCAACAGATGGCATCGATACGAACTGGTTTACAAAATGGATTCTCAACTGACACCAATAATTTATTTTTATTCTTACAATTACACTTGGAAAAAAATAAAGATAAAAAACCACAAAAAATTATTTTTTGGCAAGATGAAGCTGTGCTGGATGTTGCTCAGTTTGAAAAATTGGGTGTGCCGATTGAGACGCGCGGTGAATCAAAATCGCTTTATTTTGATTGTAAAAATTTATCATCCAAACCGCCGATTAATTTTTTACAAGGAAAATACAGGCCTAAAACACAATCGTCCTCACTGAAAAAAAATTGGATGATATGTGGCGCAACCGCTGCTGCATTGATTGCATTTTTATTTTTGGGGCATATTGCGCAATGGATTTATTTTCAACATCAAGCAGATAGCGTGGAAAAACAAGTGATGCAAACGTATCAACTTTTATTTCCTGGCGCAAAAGAAGTTTTAGAGCCCCGTTTTCGCACAGCCAATTTGTTAAAAAAATACGAAAGCGCCTCGCTGGGCAGCGCATTTATTAAATTGCTAGGTATTGCTGGAAAAACAGTGCTGACATTACCCGACATACAAGTTCAATTGGTGCATTTTGAAAACAAACAATTAGCACTAACGGTTAACGCTAAAAATGTAGATCAATTGAGTCAGTGGTCAAAAGCACTGAGTGCAGAAGGATTACAAGTATCGCAACAGATTAACAAGGGAAGTGGCACTGGCGGCGCGGTAAGTGCAGTCATTACAGTGAAAGAGAACGCATGAATCTAAAAAATTGGTGGGAAAACTTATTAGATCGCGAACGTCAACTCATCACTGTGTGTGGCGTTGTCGTTGGTATTTTATTTATTTACGGCGTGATTTGGAGCCCCTTGTCTGATGCAGTTGCAGATCGCGAAACTGAAGTGTCATCGCAACGACAATTGTTGAGTTATTTGAAAAAATCGTCGGTCGAAATACAGCAATTAAAAGCATCAGGCATTCAAGTGAATTCAGTGGGACAAACCGATTTATTATCACTGGCAGAACAAACAATCTCGCAACAAGGATTTTCAGATCAGTTGAAACAAGTGAAGCAACTAAAACCTAATCAAATTGCGTTAACATTTGAAAATGTATCATTTGATAAATTAGTGCAATGGATACAAATGCTCGCAACGACACAGGGCGTTCGCGTTGATACATTTAATGCGACGCGCTTGCCTGTGGTAGGTGCGGCGAATGTGCAGGTCACCTTGTCGTCATGATATCATAATGTTATGATATATATAAATATGATATATAAAGATATGATGTACAGGGGTTTATGGACGGTCACTTTCCCATTGGAATAGCCACAGGCGATGCATTTTGTAATCGCGTAGAAGAGCGGTTGCATTTAATTCGAAATATACAACACAATCGACACACTGTTTTGTTGGCACCCAGACGCTATGGAAAAACCAGCTTGGTTAATCAAGTGATGAGTGAATTAAAAATTCCTTTTTGCGCAATGGATTTTTTATTGTGTGCTAACAGCCAAGCAGTTAAAAAAAGAATCGTTGAAAAAGTCGGTGAATTATTGTTTCCGTTATTGCCGAAAACACAACAAGCAAAAACAAAATTTTTTGGCATTTTTAAAAAAATGCGTCCTGAGATTGTCTTGTCCGCAGCTGGGCAAAAAGTAATTTTGTATGCGCCTGATGATGAGTCTATGCCTGAGCAAACCATTAGTGATGTCTTGATGAATTTAGATCAAGCTGCTATCGCTGCTAAAAAAAGAGTGGTGATATTTATGGATGAATTTCAGCAGATGGCTCAGTTGAATGATCAATATACGGTTGAAGCAGCGATTCGTCATGCTGTTGAGAGATCTCAAAATGTGAGTTACGTGTTTTCAGGCAGTAATCGACACATGTTGTTGCAAATGTTCAGTGAAAAATCACGACCCTTTTATAAATTATGCGAAACCATGATATTAAATCGAATAAGCGAAAAAGATTATGTGCCATTTATTCAAAAACAAGCAAAAATAAAATGGAAAAAAGAATTATTACATGATGTGCTGCAACTTATTTTCGCACAGACAGAACGACATCCTTATTACGTTAATTTAATTTGTAATTATTTATGGATGAATGGAAGGTATCCTGAAGTTGACACACTTGAAACATTTTGGAAACAATATTCTGAATCAGAAAAAGCAGTATTTTCAGCTGAATTATCATCATTGAGCAATAATCAAAAATTAGTATTGCTGCTGTTTGCAGAAAAGCCAATACAGCAACCCTTCCATAGTGATGCTCTTAAGTCGACAGGTTTATCTATTTCAAGCCAAAAACAGGCAGTTACCAAATTACTCTTAAAAGATTATATTTATATCAATGAGTCAGGTTATTATAGCGTTCTTGATCCCGCGATGAAGTTTTATATTTTAAGTAGTCGGTGATAGGCTTTTTCTATTTCATCGTACACAAAAATTTCACCCATTTTTATATCAAAAAACCAACGATGAATTTCTAAAGTTTTATTATCAATGCGCTGTTTTATCCAAGGAAATGTTAAACAGTTTTCATAAGAATAAGACAACGCATTTTTTGCAAACTCATCAGGATCTTTATTTTTTGAATTGATATCAATGAGCGACACCCAGTTTGAAATAAAATCATTTTGTTTGAGATGATCGCTATGTAATAACGCATCGATACCACCACACTGACTGTGACCGAAAATAATTAAATGCTTGACGTTTAAATAACACACACCAAACTCGAGTGCCGCACTGGTACCATGATGTTTGTCATCATCTTCATAGGGTGGAACGATGTTCGCAACATTACGCACAACAAATAAATCACCGGGGTCACATTGCAAAATCAGCGATGGATCCACGCGTGAATCACAACAGGCAATTACCATCACACTGGGATTTTGTCCGCGCGCTGCTAAATGACGCATGACCGACTTATTGCCCGTCGCGTATTTTTTTCGAAAACGAGAGTAGCCTTGTAGGAGTTTTTTCATAATGTTTAATCTAAGCAATGCACATTTATGACACACGCTTTTGGGCGATGGTTTTGATTTAATTGTTTTTCTAATCCATATACCCATGGTTGCGGTGGTCTATGTTCTTTAATTAATTGCAACGCATATTCTGCGCGCACAGAATTAGGAGCTGCGCGCTGAAACCAATGAATTGCCTTAACTTCATCACGTTTTGTGCCGAGGCCATAATAATATTGATAGCCAACGTTGTATTGCGCAGGTGTAACACCTAATCTTGCCGCATCTAAGTAATTAACAAATGACGTGCAATAATCGCCCTCTGCATAAGCCTGATTGCCGCGATAATAAGCGTTATAACAAGATGAAAGCAATACCGTTGAAAAAAGAAATAAAATAATACTCAATACACGTAACATCATTTTTCTCCAGTTAACAGGGGTGGTACTGGTAATATTAATTTTTCTAATGTTCCGCTATCGTTGATCACGATATAATCTTTGGTAATGTTGGTAATGGTTGCATTGCCCGGTAATGTGTCGCCAACTTGATATACTTTTGCGGGTACGTTGGGAGAAGCGATTAATGCACGTGATTGTTTTGGTGCATTCACGACAACGATCGTGCCTTCAAGCGTTAATTGTAATGTGGTTGCCGGCAAGTTACTGAGATTTGAAGAAAACACGCCAAACATATGCAAATCAGCGAGATTGGGTAAAGGCGCTGATGTTGTTTTTGTGATAGTTGCGGCTATTTGATGGCGATCCGCAGTGATACTATCGATCAATTGTCCTACGGTTAAAAGTAATAAAATAGCGAGTAATGCGGCGATTGCCAGTGGCGTGCGGGGATTGCGGCTATGCTGCTCAAATTGTGTTTGCCATTGCACCATATGGGAATCCCTTACTTTGATTTATTCTATCTTAAAATACCTTCAATTGTTATACTGCCGCGCGAACGGCATGAGGCACATATGGCATTAACCATCCACTACAACCAAGCAGTTTATCTGACAAGTGCAACCAATCTGCAGCAATTGCCTGCAGACTTTGGCGCGGAAATTGCGTTTATCGGCCGTTCCAACGCAGGAAAATCCAGCGCATTGAATGCGATAACGAATGTCAAAGGATTGGCGAGAACCAGTAGTGCGCCGGGACGTACGCAAATGATTAATTATTTTGCGCTGAATGATACCTGTCGGTTGGTTGATTTGCCCGGTTACGGTTTTGCAAAAGTGCCGACGGCAGTTAAAGCGCGTTGGCAGAAAACAACAGCTGATTATTTGGAGCATCGAAAGACATTGCTGGGTTTAATTTTGGTGATGGATGTGCGACATCCACTGAAGGAATTGGATCAACAAATGATTAATTGGTGTATGGACTTTGAAGTGAATGTGCATATTTTGCTGACCAAAGCTGATAAGCTAACACCAAATGCACAAAATAAAGCGTTATTTGCGGTGCAAAATGCGTTGGTAAAAATGAAGGGTGTTTCTGTGCAGTTGTTTTCAGCGTTGAAAAAAACAGGTGTAGACGAAGCGCGGAAGGTTTTGGATGCGTGGTTTACTAACCACCCCCTTTGAAAAAAGGGTCGGTTCGCGCAGCGAACCGGGGGGATTTTATGCGATATACAAAAAATACTTACACAAAAAACGAAGCGATCTCCTGGCCTATCCCTAATTACTGGGACGGTCTCGCATTAGTCCTTGTTTTAGGTGCAATTGTTTTCTTGGTGTTGGGCGCAGGCGAAATGTCAGGACATTTTCAACTCGGCCAAGAAATCCCCATCTCATTAAATCCCATTCATTTACCCTATTATGCATTGCGCAGCGTGATGCGTATGTTAACCGCATTAATCTGCTCGCTTCTTTTCACATTCACGATTGGCGCGCTCGCCGCAAAAAACAAACGCGCGGAACGTATTTTGATTCCCATGATTGATATTTTGCAATCGGTGCCTGTGTTAGGGTATTTGTCATTCACCGCGATTTTTTTTATTGCCTTATTTCGCGGCAATATGTTGGGTCCAGAATGTGCCTGTATTTTTGTGATTTTTACGGCACAAGTATGGAATATGACCTTAAGTTTTTATCAAAGCTTACGCACAGTGCCAGAAGATTTAAAAGAAACTGCCGCTATTTTTCATTTATCCGCTTGGCAAAAATTTTGGCGTGTCGAAGTGCCTTTTGCAATGCCAGGTTTGTTGTGGAATACGATGTTATCGATGTCTGCAAGCTGGGTTTTTCTGGTGGCTTCAGAAGCGATCACTGTTGTGAATCCGAATATCATGCTACCCGGCATTGGTTCTTATATTGCAGTTGCCATTGCGCATACTGATAAAATCGCTATTTTATATGCCATTGCTACAATGCTTATCGTAATTTTTTTATATGATCAATTATTATTTAGGCCATCAGTGGCATGGGGTGAAAAATTCAAAACAGAAGACAATGCGAGTGAAATCGTGCCGAAATCATGGGTGTTGGATTTATTTCAGCGCGCCGATTTCTTTCAATTTATTGGCACATCGTTATCCATATTCGGTGATGTTTTTGTCAATTTAAAATATTTTCGACGTCGTCAAAAAACACACGTCAGACACATCAGTTTTTTTAGGCGACGTGTAATGCCTATTTTATGGAACGTTGTAGTATATGGCGCAATTGCTGCTGCATTGGTCGTATTGTACCGTTTTATTTTTTCTACTGTTACGCCATCACAAACAGGACAAGTTATTTATTTGGGATTTATCACCGCGATGCGGGTGATCGCAATGATTATATTGAGCTCCATTATCTGGGTGCCAATTGGTGTGTGGATCGGACTGAGTCCGCGTGCCACGCAAATTGTGCAACCGATCGCGCAGTTTTTAGCGGGATTTCCTGTGAATTTATTATTTCCTGTCGCAGCAATTTTGATCGTGCGTTACCACTTAAATGTGAATGTATGGACATCACCGCTTATGATTTTAGGAACGCAGTGGTATGTTTTATTTAATGTCATTGCAGGCACCGTTGCGTTACCGAACAATTTAAAAATGGCAACGAGCATGTTTCATGTGCGCGGATGGTTATGGTGGAAGCGTCTTATTTTACCCGGTATTTTTCCGTATTATATTACGGGCGTGATTACCGCGGCCGGCGGCGCGTGGAATATTAGCATATTATCCGAAGCAGTGAGCTGGGGCAGTATTCAATTACATGCTGTAGGTCTAGGCGCTTACATTACTGACGTAGCCCAGAAAAATAATTTTCCTGACCTCGCATTGGGTATCACGGTGATGTCACTGTTTGTTGTATTAAATAATCGACTGATTTGGCGACCGTTGTATAATTTGGCGGAAAACCGCTTTCAAATTCGGTAAAATTATATCTTATTGATTATAAATAAGTTTTAATATTCCTATTCCGTTTAAATGCGATTTAAACGGAACATACTCCTTTTAAACACGATTTAAACGGAGTATACTCCTTTTAAATACTTTCGGAATTGTGGGAAATAAAAATGAGTTTTCATCGAGTTGCGCATTTAAAAATACCTGCACATCAATCCGCTTTTTTGTGGGGTGCTCGAAAAACAGGGAAATCTACTTTTCTGCACGCAAAATTTCATCAATCAATTTGGTATGATTTATTAAAAACAGATGAGCTGAGGCGCTTAATGGCAGCGCCACATTTATTGCGTGAAGAATTATTGGCAGCGTCTAAAGAACAATTAAGATACCCTGTCGTTATCGATGAAATTCAAAAAGTGCCTGCATTGCTCGATGAAGTGCATTGGCTTATCGAAAATCATAGAATAAGTTTTATTTTATGTGGATCGAGTGCACGCAAATTAAAACGTGGCGCTGCCAATTTGTTGGGTGGTCGCGCATGGCGTTTTCATTTTTACCCATTAGTTTATAAAGAAATTCCTGATTTTGATTTGATTCGTGCATTCAATCATGGATTATTACCATCACACTATTTAAGCGAACAACCTTCCAGAATGTTGCGCGTTTATATCGCAGATTATTTAATAGAGGAAATTCAAGCGGAAGGTTTAGTGCGTAATTTGCCCGCTTTTGCGCGATTTATTGAAACGGCTGGTTTCTGTAATGGGCAATTATTAAATTATACTAACATTGCGCGTGATTGCGCGATTGATGCAAAAACGGTAAAAGAATATTTTCAAATATTGCAAGATACACTCGTAGGTTATTTAATTTACCCCTACGCCAAGAATGCAAAACGCAATTTAATTTCTGCTACGCCTAAGTTTTATTGGTTTGATGTTGGCGTTGCGAATTATTTAAATAAAACAAAAATAGAAGCGCTGGAAGGTGTTGCCGCTGGAGACGCATTCGAACATTTTATTTTAATGGAATTAACGGCATTTTTAGGATTACATGAAATTGATGATCCTATTTGCTATTGGCGAAGCACGACCGGATTTGAAGTGGATTTTATTTTAAATGATGGAAGTTGTGCAATCGAAGTGAAATTAAATAAAAACCCAGGCTTGGGTGATTTAAAAGGTTTGCGCGCTTACTGTCGTGATCATAAACCTAAAATGGCGATTGTTGTTTGTATGGCACCGCGTCGCCGGTTACTGGGTGCGATCAATGGTGTGAAAATTGAAGCGGTGCCATGGCAGGAATTTTTGATAGCATTATGGGACGGGAAATTTCAGATTGGGTAATTTTTATTGACGTGTGCAATTATTCCATGGGAATAATTCCAAAAGAATAATCCAAAATAACATCAGGCAACATGGGTATTGACTTGCCTTTTTTCTTGTTTCGTTTAGCATCAGTAATAACTTAGTTAATCGGGAGTTCATCATGTCACGCAATCATTCTCCCATCATGTCTGTACGTAATGTCAAAAAATCATTTAAGAAAAAAGGCGCGCCTGAATTATTGGTGCTGGACCATGTTGATTTTGAAGTCGCTGATAACGAAATTATTGCGATTCTTGGAAAATCAGGTTCTGGAAAATCCACTTTATTGCGCATTTTAGCGGGTTTGGTGCATGCCACATCCGGTGACGTCTTTTTCCGCGATCAACCGGTTTTCGAACCAGTGACGGGTTTGACCATGGTATTCCAGCATTTTGCATTATTGCCGTGGCTCACGGTTTTGGAAAATGTGGAGTTGGGGCTAGAAGCACAAGGCGTTTCAAAAAAAGAACGACGTGAGCGCGCATTAAAAGCGATCGATATTGTAGGCCTCGATGGTTTTGAATCGGCGTATCCCAAAGAATTGTCGGGTGGTATGTCACAACGTGTAGGATTTGCGCGTGCACTGGTTGTGGATCCCGAAGTATTGTTGATGGATGAGCCATTCTCCGCGCTGGATGTATTAACAGCAGAAAATTTACGAAATGACTTAATTGATATTTGGCAATCCCATAAAACAAACATTAAATCGATCGTTCTGGTGACGCATAATATCGAAGAAGCGGCATTGATGGCGGATCGCATTTTTATTTTTGCTAATAATCCTGGTTTTATTCGCAAAGAATTAACAGTAAATATAAAACATCCGCGCAACGTGCAAGATCCAGAATTCCGCGATATCGTTGATGAAATTTATACGGTCATGACAACGCCTGTCGGTGAACAAATCCCTGAAAAACTGCATAAGCATGAAATCATCGAAGTCAACTATCGATTGCCCAATGTGGGTGTTTCGGAGCTAACAGGGTTTATCGAAACGTTGGCAGCGCCGGAATACGCTAATAAAAAAGTGGGTCTTCAAGAATTGGCGGAAGAATTACATTTTGAAATCGATGATTTATTCCCCGTAACAGAAGCACTTGAAATTTTACATTTTGCGCATGTTTCTGAAGGTGAAATTGAATTAACCGTTGCCGGGAAATTATTTGCGCATGCTGATATTTTAGATCGCAAAAAAATATTTGCGGAACATTTAATGCATCAAGTACCCATTGCAAAATATATTCGTGACTATTTGGATCAAGAGCTCGATCATGAAGCATTAGAAACCGTATTTATAAGAGAATTAGAAAAAACGCTCAGTAAAGAAGCGGCGGAAACGGTTCTGACTGTCATGATTGACTGGGGACGTTACGCTGAATTATTTGCGTATGATTATAATACCGGTATGCTCAGTCTCGAAAATCCGTAATGGCATTCTAAAAAACACGGATATAATTTTTATTTTTAATGCGTTATCTTTCCGATGTATTTTTTACAAAAATCATTGAGGATATCCCATGAAAAAAATTATATTATTCGGCGCTTGTCTTTTTTCAACAACATTATTGGCTGCGTCATACAGTCCTTCTTCATTAGAACATTTTCGAAAAACAGGGCAATGTTACAATCCGACTTGTGATTTAACGGATACGCACATAACAGTTTACGGTTATGTGCAACCGCCATTTGATTTAGAAGGCGCGAATATTTCAGGTGCAACTTTTGCTATCAGCAATAATACGTTAACGGATTTTAATAGGGTGACGGCGATACATACTGATTTTGCAGGTCATGATTATTCACAAGGTGCTTTTGTCAATGCGATTTTAATCAACGCAAATTTTTCACACGCTGATTTAAGTTATACCAATTTTGCAGGTGCCGATGTCATGGGCGCTGATTTTTCGTATGCGAATTTATATGGATCGCAAGGGATTAATCTTTCGACGGCATCATCTCTCTGTAATGCTATATTGCCGGATGGATCAAAAGGCGCGTGTTGAGTTCCCTGCAAAACGCACACCCTGCCGGGTGTGCTACTGTAGATCTTCGCAACAAGCACAACGCAAGAGTCAAAGCGCTACAGTAGCGCATCCCGGTAAGGTGCGCATTCGTGGCGCGGCATTTTTCCCGTCCACTGAAAAAAACTCTCCGCTCCCTGTTCAATCAACATAGCAAGCCCATCACTGATTTTTTCCGCCTTATTTTTTTGTGCCCACTTTAAAAAAGTATTGTGCCGTTCACCATAATTCAAATCGTAACAAAAAGTACTCGATAAATCAGGATTAAAATGGAAGGATAAAAAATCTATCGCCGTTGCATTAATAATTAAATCAATATGTTTCTCATCAGAAAAAAGCTGTAAGGGAAAATATTTCTCAAAATCGTGAATTAATTTTTTCGCTTTTTCTATCGTACGATTCATGACAAAAATGTTGCGCGGCTTTTCTTGAATAATATTACTCAAAATGTTTCGCGTTGCACCGCCAGCACCGATGATCAGAATTTTTTTATCATGCAGATTAAAATGATTATTTTTTAAATCACGAATCAATCCAACACCATCTGTATTATCGCCAATACAAACATCATTTTTAAAAATAAATGTATTCACAGCACCCGCTAATTGCGCGCGCGACGTTAATTGATCTGCATATTCAAATGCATTTATTTTAAATGGCATTGTAATGTTGGCACCTGCGCCCTGGGTTGCGCGAAACGCATCTACCGCATTTTTAAATTGATCCAGCGCCACAAGTTGTTTTTGATAATCAATCGTCATGCCAAATTGTTTTGCAAACAATGCATGTAATTGTGGAGATAAACTGTGCGAAATGGGATTTCCGAATACAACAAAGCGCTTTATTACAGTGTGTGACATATTTTTTCCATTTGATTTGGCTGCACGTATGATACATTAGTGTGCGTGTGAGTGTGAGTGTGAGTTTCGAATGACAAAAAAATCTTCATTGTTTTCTTTAATGCTACTTGTTTTCGGCCCTGGTTTGGTCGTGATGTTTGCAGATACCGATGCGGGCAGCATTATCACTGCCGCGCAAAGCGGTGCGCAATGGGGCTATAAATTATTATTACTGCAATTTATTTTGATGCCGATTTTATTTATCGTGCAAGAATTATCTGTGCGTTTGGGCATTGTGACTGGCAAAGGTCACGCTGAGCTCATTAAAAATAAATGGGGGAAATGTTGGGCGTGGGTTTCTGTTGGCACACTGATCATCAGTTGTATTGGCGCAATGCTCAGTGAATTGAGTGGATTGGCTGGCGTTGGTAATTTATTTGGTGTGCCAACCATTGCGGTCATGATTTTAGTCGTGGCGTTTTTAAGTACTGTTGTATTAACGGGATCGTATCGTAGCGTTGAGCGAATCGCTTTATTATTCGGTTTATTTGAAATGGTTTTTTTCATAGTGGCATGGATGGCGCATCCATCGTTACACGACATGCTAGAAGGCATTCGTAATCCACCACTGCGCGATAAAAACTTTTTATTTTTGACAGCAGCAACTGTCGGTGCTGTGATTATGCCGTGGATGGTGTTTTATCAGCAATCCGCCGTTGTTGATAAAAAGCTGAAAATCTCGCATTTAAAAGCCGCGCGCATTGATACGGCGATTGGTGCTGTGATTACGCAATTAATTATGGCAGCGGTGTTAATTAGCACCGCAGCAACGCTCGGTAAAAAAAACCCGGGTGCGGCCCTGAATACGGTGCATCAAATTTCTGAGGCATTAATTCCTTTTTTAGGCAGTGTTGCTGGTAAAATTCTATTTGCTATTGGTATGACGGGTGCAGCATTAATTGCAGCGATTGTGGTGTCGCTGACTGCCGCATGGGCGCTCGGTGAAATCACGGGTTTTAAACATTCACTTGAGCATCGTCCGAAAGAAGCGCCTTGGTTTTATGCAACCTATATTTTTATTTTGATGATCGCAGCAATGATTGTTGTCAGCGGTATTAATCTTGTGAAATTAAGTGTTGCGGTTGAGGTGATGAATGCATTGTTATTGCCCATCGTGCTCGGATTTTTATTTTTGCTGTCTAAAAAAATGTTGCCAGAAAAATATAAATTGCGCGGATTTTATGGATGGTTTGTTGGGATAATTTTATTGATTACGGTGACGTTTGGATTGTATGCTGGGGTAAGTGGGATTTAAAGTGAGATTATCATGCCAGATGAAGAAATCTTATCCGAAGAACAAATCGCTGCAAAACAAGCCGAATGGAACAAAACCCTCCGTCGCTTAGGATTAGGCGACGCTGATATTTCTGACGTCAAAAACAGCGATATTTTATATTTAGCAAAACACTGGCAATTTCTGCAAGTGATCGACAGTGGCGGTAATCAAAAACCATTGGAAAAACCAGAGCTAATCACCGCACAATCGGGTTGGACGATTATTAATTATGGCGATGCGATGGCAACATCGCCTGGAAAATATTTATTCGGTGGCGGCTATTTTCGCATACGATCAGGTGATGACGATGATGATGATGAAGGTGGCAGCGGTGTGGTAAATCCATTTCATGGCACGATTATCAAACAAGCATTTGATTCAGCGACGCAGATCATTCAACTGGCGAAAGAATTTGGCTGGAAGGGTGTGCAAATTGTCGATGGGCATCCGGATATGCAACGCGCGGCGTGGGTGGAAGCGTGTCGTATTGGTGTGAAATTAGATGGTTATACGCCCGATATAGCAGCGGAAAAAACGCGCCGTCGCATTGTGTCTCAAACATTAGATGAAATGCATGCAGCGCTTAAGGGGCAGCGACGTTAGGTGCAGCAGTTGTTGATGGCGGTGCTTCCTGAACGCCATTAACGTCAGTAGGCGAGCCATTAGGTATAGCTGCCTCTGTCACACCAGCAGCAGGTGGTGCAGGTCGCAAATCCCGAATCTCTTGCATTGTTTTAAGCACTTTATCCAATCTCTCAGAATCTTTTCCGAAATCATCTTTACCCAAGCCAGCATGAATCGTATAACCGCCACCAATCCAGTCTTTTGTCATAGTAACGTCTCGATGAGGGCAGGGTTTATTTCCGTGCAGTTCTTCCCACTTCGCTCTTTCTTGCGCATTGAATTGAATAATGGCGCGTTCCATTTCTTTTAGACTGAGATCAAATGGCACATTTTTCCCGGTGGTTTTATCCTTCAGCATGATATCTTGTTCTTCGTATTTTTTTTTCTCTACGTCAACCAAGACGAGACGCTTGCCAGAAAATTGTTGGTTGAGGTTGGGTTTTTTCCCTTCTTCATACGCTTTTACCTTGTCTGTGAGTGATTGCGGCAACAATTTTGCTACTTTCATGAGACCGGAATCACCGCCCAATGTGGGGATTTTTTGCCCTTTAAGAAGTAATGCTAACTGTAGCGCGTTGAATTGGTCTGCTAATTGTTTCAGCTCACCTGCATGTTCGCTATCTGTAAACGCTCTGGTAATTGATTGCGCTTCAATCTCATTATTTAATTTTGCCGAAACTTCTGCAAATCGTGTGGAGGCTGCTCTGTGCGCCTTTTCATATCCCTCTCTGTAAAATTCTGCTGCTTTCGGTGTAACCATTTTATCAGTAATGAGTTTTAATTTTTCTACAGCTGAATTGAAGGCTTCGATGGATGTTTTTAATTCAGTGAGTGTTGCATGAACGAGCTTGTCATTTTTGTACGCGTCAATAACATTATCTAGCTCTAGCTCAGTAGTGTCTATTTTATTTTGGCCATTAGAAGATAACTCATTCATGATATTGTGAAGCGGTGCATTTTGGTTATTGGCGAGTGCTTTTTCGGCTTCAACACATGCCGTATCTGATGCTTCATCATTTCTTGGGTTGCCAGGTAATGGAGCTTTATCACGTAAATTCCGTAAAAGCGCATCTGTTCCATCTAATTTTTTTTGAGCTTCAGTTTTCACGGGTTCTAATTTTTTCTTTTCTGCTTCTTGTATTTTTTGTTGTGTAGGATCTGCGGCGGGAGTACCAAAACGTGAATTGTAGTCGGTGATTATAGCGGTTAATGCTGTGTGTAATTGGGTTAATTCATTCGATAATTCCTTGTGTCGAGTCACTACTGTTTTATGACTTTCATCGAGATCAGCGGCAGCTGATGCCAGTGCGCCTGGATTGCGATTAAATTCAGTGATGTTCGTTGATGAGCTTGTGACAATATTAGTCGCTGTAGTGTTGTCATCGGCTCCGTTTAATTTATCCAACAGAAAAATACGTGCTGGATTGGAGCTACCCAAATTAACTATGCTCTCAGCAGTTTGACCCGTAGTTCTACCCATGATTTTAACCTTCCGCAATCAACAATAACTTAGGAAAACTATAGCACCTTTTCCTTAAGATATTATTAAAAAAAACCAAAAAAAAGCCCCAATAAAGGGGCTTTATGTTTCACAATGACAAACGTTTTTAGTTCACCATTTCTTTCAAAGCTTTTAACGGACGCACTTTAATAACATTGCGTGCTGGTTTTGCTTTAAAAATTGTTGGTTCGCCCGTAAAAGGATTTGTGCCTTTACGTGCTTTTGTCGCTGGTTTGCGGATGACTTTGCATTTCATTAAGCCAGGCACTGTGAATTCACCAGGCCCACCTTTTTTCAAATGGCTTTCCATCACTTCTGATAATGCTTCAAAAAGATTGGAAATTTCTTTACGAGAAACTTCAATGCAGTCTGACAAATGTGAATATAATTGCGCTTTTTTCAGTGGTTTTGTCACTTTCAATGAAGCGTTTTTACGAACTGCAGCTTTGCGAGCCATCGCTGGTTTTGCCTTCGCAGTTAATTTTTTTGTTGCGCGACCAGCTGTTTTCATTCCAGCTTTTCTAGTCGTTTTAGCTTTAGCCATGTGAATTTCCTCTTTTTGTTTAGTGAATAGAACGAATTTCTGCATCAACGTTCTGGTTATCAACATAGCACAATTTTTTTCAAATGCGAATAAAAACACCGTATTTTTACGTATTTTTTAAGTTTTTTTGCAAAAAAGTCCAAAAATCACTTAAAAATAGGGTAATTTTGAGTGTGCATGAGTGTAAAATGCTATTTTTATCGTAACTATTGTTTGATGATCGCATGGTGCTTGCTGCACATAAAAATCAAAGAATCGCTGAACGCAACGTTTCTGTTGCTATAAGGTTGGTCGAAGATGGATTGTTTTGCAGGCTTTCGCATTCGTTAACGCGCGGCCTGAAGTATCCCCATAAATTTTTTTATAACCACTTGAATTAATATCATTGTTGTAAAGACGCGATTCAGTCTTTCGTAGAGACGTCGATTTATCGCGTCTCAGATACATGATTATCTCTGGTGTTTATAAATGCAGTGACATTAGAGTAAGTGTTACTGACTATAGGGCGAGGTAATTCTGAGATTTGAGACGCGATAAATCGACGTCTCTACGAAGTTCACGACAATTCAAAATTTATGGGGATACTTCAGAACGCGCGGCTTCTCAACTGTATTATCAGTAAATGCGTCATGTGCAGTTTTTTCTGATTCTTAATCAATACAGGTAAGCAATTACAAAAAACTGCGGAATCGGGTTAATAATAATTCGCATCCTTATTTCATTTCCCACGCAGCCCCACAAACCCCTTGTTTATTCCAAAACGCTCCTGTAAGATTCTCGACCTTAAAGATCGAGGAATAGTGTGTTATGAAAACGTATATGGCTTCAGCTGAGACGATTGAGCGGAAATGGTTTGTCGTTGATGCTACCGGTAAAACATTGGGTCGTTTGGCAAGTCGTTTGGCAGCTTGTTTGCGTGGTAAGAACAAACCAGAATATACAGTACATGCAGATGCAGGTGATTGCTATATTGTCGTGAATGTCGATAAGTTAAAAGTGACAGGTAAAAAAGCCGGCGAAAAAATGTATCATCGCCACACCAATTATCCAGGCGGTTTAAAATCCGAAACATTTGAAAAATTACATGCACGCCAACCTGAACGCGTTTTAGAACTCGCGGTTCAAGGCATGTTACCGAAAGGTCCATTGGGTCGTGATATGTATAGAAAACTCAAGATTTACGCTGGCAGCGAACATCCACACGCCGGACAAAATCCTGAAAAAATCGATAAATTGTAGAGACGCGATTCATCGCGTCTCAGAATATAAAAAGAGACACACAAATGGCCACTGCTAAAGCATCAAAACAATTTTATGGTACCGGTCGTCGCAAGACATCGAAAGCACGCGTATTTTTACGTCCTGGAAAAGGCAATATCCTTGTTAATCAGTTATCTCTGGAAAAATATTTTGGTCGTGAAACGGCGCGCATGGTAATTCGTCAGCCTTTGATCGCTGTTAAGGCGGAAAGTCAATTTGATATTTTTGTAACAGTCAGTGGTGGTGGCGCTAGTGGACAAGCGGGTGCGATTCGTCACGGCGTTACACGCGCACTCATTAATTACGAACGCGCAACCAATCCTGATGTTTTAACATTAGAAGAAGGTAGCGAAGCGGCTAAGGCAACTTGGCATCGTATTTTACGAGCAGCAGGTTATGTGACACGCGATTCTCGTGTAGTAGAACGTAAAAAAGTCGGTCACAAAAAAGCACGAAAGAGCGAACAATACTCGAAACGGTAATTGTAGAGACGCCGATTTATCGCGTCTCATATTTACGTCGATTCATCGCGTCTCAGATAATAAAACACACCTCGACGTGTGTTAACATCATCCGGGATGTGATTAAACATTTTACACTGAAGTTAATCAGATATTTGAGACGCGATAAATCGACGTCTCTACTAAATATCGTAGAGACGCTGATTCATACTTCAAAAAGGATTGCTCATGACAACGATCAAACGTTCTGTAATGACCTTGTACTCCGGACCTACTGATCTCGACAGCCATCAAGCCCGCATTGTGCTTGCTGAAAAAGGTGTCACAGTCGATGTTTTAAGCGTTGATGTGAACCAACCTGACGAAGATCTTTTGTCTTTAAATCCTTACGGTAATTTTCCAACACTGGTTGATCGTGACTTGGTGTTGTATGACGTTGATGTCATCATGGAATATTTGGACGAGCGTTTCCCGCACCCACCTTTGTTACCTGTTTATCCCATTGCACGCGCTAAAAGTCGCTTAATGCTGCAACGCATTGAAACAGATTGGTATAGCCTTGCAAGAATTATTGAAAGCGGTCAAGCCACTGCAGCTGAAAAAGAATCTGCACGGAAATCATTGCGGGATATGTTGGTGACCTTGGCGCCTGTTTTTGCAGAATCACCTTATTTTTTAAGTGAAGAATTTACATTGGTTGATTGTCGTATTGCGCCGTTATTATGGCGTTTACCCACCTTAGAAATTACATTGCCACCTTCGGCAAAATCAATTTTAAAGTATCAGCAATTGGTATTTGGTCGTGACGCTTTTCAAGCGAGCTTGACTGAAGTTGAACGTGAAATGCATGAGTAACCTATGAATTCCAGTCGTCCTTATTTTCTCCGCGCTCTTCACGAATGGATTGTTGACAATAGATTGACGCCTCACCTGATGGTCGATGCTCTTTTGCCTGGCGTCAGAGTTCCAGAGCAGCACATCAATAAAGAAGGAAAAATTGTATTAAATGTCGCGCCCGATGCCATTATTAATTTTTCAATGAAAAATGATTGGGTAACTTTTGATGCACGTTTTTCCGGTGTTACGCATCATATTCGTTTACCGATGATGGCTATCACAGCTATTTATGCAGTGGAAAATGGCCGTGGCATGGTATTTGAGCACGAAGAATCAGATGATGATACCCCTCCAGAAAATACGCCACCACCACCTGTACATGAAAAAGGAAAACCGCAGTTAAAGATTATTAAGTAGTGGGCGTAGCGATCAGACCCGAGCGGAGCGATCATTACTCCCATCCTCATACACCCACTCTGCAAACCAAATCGCCCCAATCGCCACCACAAATCCCCCAATCACATCCGTCACATAATGCCAACCCAAAAACACAGTCGACAAAATCACGACGATATTAAAACAAACCATCGGATAGAAAAATATTTTTTTAGCGCGACACGCATTCGTTAATAATATCGCCCAAATCACATGAAACGAGGGAAATGCAATCAAACCACCATCTTGAGATGTGGGTTTTAAATAATGATGTATTTGATAAAATCGTTGTGACGTATCATCTTGCATATGCAGAAAGTAAGGACTGTGAACAATGCCGGACGGCGCCACCGTTGGCCAGAAGTAATAAATAAGACTACCAACAATCATCGAACTCAGTTGTGCGATATAAAAAATTTCTAACGATCGTCGTCCATTAAAAATCGTTAATAAAATCGGTATGCCGAGTAATTCAAACACCAATCCCGCATAGGCAATATTAAATAATTTGTGAATATGGGGATGATTATGCGTCCAAGCCATCATGATTGACGTATTAAATCCCATCATGCGATCTGCTTTTAACAACCACATATCAATGGGTGAAAAGGGTGTTGATTGCACACTGTTCACTAAAATCATATTGGCGAGCAAACACCAATAAAAAAGTCCTAATCCACAAAGAAAAGTGGATGAGCGCGGTGATTCACGCCGGATGCTATATCCGTAAAATAAAAACACGAAGCTCATGAAGAACGAAAGCAATAATTGCAACCACGACAATGTTGTAACATCTGCCGCAAACAACATAACAATATGATAATGAAAATCAATATGATTTAAATAAATTAAACCCGCGCCTGCCGTGATGCTCAATAATACGAGCCCCATAAACAGGTAATCTGGCAATGTAACATATCGAAAGATTTTCATGGTGCTATAATATCAAAGAGTGAGAGTGAGTGTGAGTGTATGATACCGAAAATTGCCGATGCAAAAATGCTGCTAGCGATCAAAAGCTTCCAGATTTCGCCCATTAAATTTAAAAATAGTGGTGGTGAGGTATTGGAATGTACGGTACATCCTGTTTTGCCGCTCGGACTTATTTTATCGATTGAGAATAAAACAGTTGTTTTAAGTGGTACGCCTATTCACGCATCAGCGCGTACCGTTTACACGATTACCGCTACGAATGCGGATGGCAGTGGCACCGCCATCATTGAAATTACGGTAAGCGAAGCGCCGATAAGGGAGCAACGCGGTGAGATTATTAAACGACATGATACGCGACATGATTTAGATACACCCAGATCTCAAATTGAAAATGCGATAAACGATAACGCAATCATGAGTTCATCGATAAAGCCGCATGAAAAATTTGCACAGCAGCCGATGGGCGATGATAAACGATTATCACAACAAACAGCGAATAATCCTGATGCAGAAAATCGCGCGCAAAGTGCACCTGAAAATAGACCTGCACCTTCAGCAGAAGCGCGGAATGTGAATGTTGCGCGGGCTACTCCTAGCATGACCCCAAAACCAGGGCATTAATTGTATGAAAACACTTGCAGATGCAATTATCAAAGGCACGCTTTCTGAAGTAACAAATGCAGCGCGCGTCAACGACGATTTAAATTTTATCGATGAATATGGTTACACGCCATTAATTGAAACATGCATCATGGATGATCTTGAAAAAGCAAAAGTAGTTTTGGAATGCAACTTGGATATTAATTTCCCTGATTTATTGGGAAACACCGCATTGCATTGGGCGGTTGATAATCACAATCTTGAGTTGTGTGAATTATTATTAAAAAAAGGCGCAAATGCCAATGCATATTCTATTGCTGGCATGCCTGTTTTAGTGAAGCCATTATTGCGTGAACAAAACGAATTAAAAAATTTATTAATACGTTATGGTGCCAAATTAATTTTTGCACAAGATTTTATTAATGCAAAAATGTTAGGACATCGATTTGAATTAAAAGGCTACGTTGATATTTTAAATGCTTCAGCGGAATTTGTCGAAATTTCGCTAGAAGGATTTATCTTGGAATTTACATTGGAAGCGTTGCGAAAATCACTCGTTGATTTTCGTTATAATTTTGCAGCGCGTCAATGGGAACGCGAATTTGTGAAGTGTCGCACTATTATGGGCGCATTATCACGCGCTTCACTGTTGATTCGTCTTCAGCACTATAATATCGATTATAAAAAACATCGGGATAGAATCACACCCATTATCGAGGAAGATCCACTCATTATTCCCGTTGCGCAAGAAGGTCATGCAATGACTTTAATTCGCGCAGGTAATTTGTTAGCGATTTGTGATCGCGCAACTTATGAAGATCAAGACCCCAATGAAGACAAAGTAAAAATTTATTATATGAATAAACCCTGGAAATTAACCGCAGACTATGTGTCTGAATTAATTTTTGTGCGACAAATGATGACGGTTTTTCGAAAAATGTTGCCGATTAATTTAGGTTTGCAAGAAATTGGTTCGATGCCATTACATGCGCAAGTGTCAGGAAATTGTTCGTGGGCAAATATTGAAGCGTGCATTCCCACATTATTTTATATGCTATGTATGAATAATGCTGGAAAATCGGGTGAGCGATTGGTGAAAGATAAAAATGAAGCGATGCAGTTATATCATGATTGGCAGGCGTGGGATCGTGAGCGATCGCTCGATTATTTTATTCAAAATTTCTCGCAAGCGGATGAGCGACGCCGTGCAACCATCGCAGAAATTTTATGTGCCGTTTTATTTGAAGCGTGTTCTGCTGATAATAAAGCAGATCATGAACGCATCAAAAAAATTGTTCCGATTTTAAAAACAAAGGGATTGGAATATATTTCCAATAGCTATATCACTGCTTATTTTCACAAGCAAAAAACAAATTTGGGTGAGAATTTTAAGAAGATGTTGAAGATGGGTGGGGATGTATTCGAAGATTAATGTTATTTATTGACTTACCCTTCGCGCTTGCTAACGCAAGTGCTTCTAAACTATGTCACTAGCGCAAACTGTCTGCGAAAACGTACTAAAGACATACTCACATTATTGGCATGATCTTGCAGCGGCACTTGCTAGTGACATAGTTTAGAAGCACTTGCGTTAGCAAGCGCGAAGGGAATTGCGTCATAGCCAAACTTCGCTATTTCTCTAAAGTTGCTTTTACAAACGGAATTGTCAATCGACGTTTCGCCACCAACGATGCACCATCCAATTTTTCCAACACAAAAAATAAATCCCGCATATTGCGCGAATAATGATGAATTAAATAATGCCCCACCTCATCCGATAAATGAAATCCTCGCGCCGCAGCACGCATTTGCAACGCTTGTATTTTTTCTTCGTCTTTCAAACTTTTTATTTCAAGCGCTAATCCCCATGATAAACGCGATTTTAAATCTGACAATGCACAATTTAATTGTTGCGGTGCACATGTTGCGCTAACAAGCAAAGCCACTTTATTATCACGCGCACGATTATAAAAATGAAAAAGCGCTTCTTCCCATGCAGCATTTCCCATAATGCAATCGATGTTATCAATACAAACAGTACGCTGATCTTCTAACGCTTCAAAAATTTCCGGTGATAATTCCGTGTAATTTTCCAAAGGTAAGTAAAAAATATCTTTATCCATCTCATGACAACACGCTTGCAATAAATGTGTTCGACCCGAGCCTGATTCACCATAACAATAAATAAATTGTTCTGTTTGCTTGGAAAGAAATAATTTTAATGTATTAATTAATTGCGTATTCTCACCCACAAAAAAATTATCGAAAATAGCGGTGTCGTGAAGTTTGAGACAGAGTGGTAATTGGTATGCTTGCATCAAGGATTCCCTACAGTTCTTGGCAAGCATTGTATATCAAGCACGAATGGAATATCACCGCCAGCAGCTGATTTACTTATCCACAGGATATCAACAGATATCCGCAAAAATATAATATACTGTGCATAACTCAGTGTGTGAATTAGTATAAAAAATAATCAGCGGTTGGTAATTAGTTGAACTTTAAGAAAAAATAGACTATCGCGCGTTTACAATTCTGGTATAATTAAAATAATCGAGTTGACAAAAATATGGACAGACACGGGAGACGCAGATGGTTAAATCAGAATTGATCATGCAAATTGCTCTAACCCAAAATCATCTTTCAATTAAAGATATTGAACTTGGTGTGAATTACATCGTCGATTGCATGAGCGATAGTTTAGGTGATGGCCATCGCATTGAGATTCGTGGATTCGGTAGTTTTAGTTTGCATTATCGCCCTTCTCGAAAAGCGCACAATCCAAAAACAGGCGCGCGTGTTTTTACTGCAGCAAAATATACGCCACATTTTAAACCTGGAAAAGATTTGCGTGACCGCGTGAATAGCAATCGTGCGGTATACCCAATCAAAGATAATGATGAACATACAGAAGAGTAACTGCTTCGCGGTAATCCAAAGTTTACCGCTGAGTAATATTATTTCTTAAACTGTTCCTTCAGTGCCAATTTGCGACGACCATGCTCTTGCGATACCATCAACGCCACTTCTTTTCGCATAATCGCTTCTTCATTACGCCTACGATCTATATCATCTCTTAAAACAAGTGGTTTTACGACAGTGGGCTTGTTATTTTTGTCGAGTGATACCATTGTAAAATAACAAGAATTGGTGTGTTTTGTTTCGCCTGTTTCTAAATTTTCTGCAACGACTTTAATGCCAACTTCCATTGACGTGCGCCCAACATAATTCACATTGGCATAGCACGTAATTAATTCGCCGAGATGAATAGGCTTTTTAAATAAAACTTGATCAACTGATAGCGTAACAACATAGTGGCCGGAATAACGCGCAGCGCAGACATAAGCAACTTTATCTAATAATTGTAATAAATGTCCGCCGTGAATATTGCCGGCAAAGTTGGCTTTTTCGGGCGTCATGATTTCGGACATTGTGATGCTGCGGCGATCGTCATCCATGATGTTCATTTGAATAGGCTCCCTGTATTTCTTCGCTGGATTTTAAGTCTATCTTCGTCCAGGTTTTCTCATTGCTGTCGCTCGGCTCGAGAGCGAGCTTCGTAGTTAGATCTTCTCTAGCTTCAGCTCTTCAATATACCGTTGCGTCTGTTCAGCAGGCAATTTAAAGCGTCTTGCTAAATATACTATAAAAATAGAGAAAAATGCGAGTACCACCAAATCCCACCCGAAAGGCAAAATATTTTTACCGCCACCGAAGCTTCCCAAATACGATATCAGCGTTAAACCGCCGATATAGGGCCAAATCCAAATGGAGGATAACCAACTGAGCGCAGGTTTATTAGGATTTTTTGAAAAAACGCGATACGCAATTAAAATAATAAAACCCGCGATAAAACCAATGCTTAATTTAGAAATAATTTCCCATCCATTGAAGTAGCTAAATACCGTGCAAAGATAAAATGCGAGCGTTGCCCAAATGGTTGCAAAAGGTAAACGAAAAGGACGATTTTGATTAGGTGCCTGATCACGCAATGCGAGTAAGCAAATCGGACCGATGGTGTAAGTGAATGTCATTAATGAGGTGAGAAACCCCATCATTTTATTCCAGCCGGGTAATGGTGCAAACAGCAACATGCCAAATATAAAATTGACCAAAATTGCCAAAATAGGTGAGTGTCCCGGTGTTAGTACTTGTAAAAATTTCGGTAAATACCCGTTGATGCTTTTGCTTCGAAGAGATTGTGCAGCGCCGCTACTATAAATTAATCCAGCAGCGAAAGGACCAATGATGGCGCCGACAAATAATATGGGCAACAACCAAGTAAACCCATCTTGATAAACAATGGCAGCCAGTGGGCTGTTTTCATGTGTCAATGTTAAATGATCCCATCCATGTAATAAATTATCAGGCTGCATAGAAGCCAGAAATGCAACTTCCAAACCCAAATAAATAATTAAAGTTAATGCAATGGAGCCGATGATGGCAAACGGTAAACTGATGCCAGGTTTTTTCACAGCGCCGCCCCATTCGGACGCCTGTGTAAATCCATTAAATGCATACACCATACCACCGGCAGAAATAGCTGTTAATACGCCTTTGATGCCGAGCGGTAAAAACGAGGAATGATCGGGATGAATAATTTGATGCGGATGAAAAAAATAAATCAATACAGTGATGATCATGATGAGCGGAATAACAATTTTCATAAATGTGAGCGCGGTATTGCAACGCAATAACCAGCGTAATGAAAACGCATTCAGCGATGCAATAATCAGCATTAAAACCGCTGCACACGCGTAACCATCCGGGGTCAGTCCACCACCATGTACTTTTGTTAAAAAAGGATAATAAAAACTGACATATTGGATAATGGCCTGTACTTCTGCGGGTGGAATCGATGCGCAACACAGCCAAATAATCCATGCGTACATAAAGCCGATTAATGTGCCGTGTGTCATATGTGGCACACGCGTGCTTGTTCCCATGACAGGTAGCATGGTGGACAATTCAGCAAATACAAATGCGACAAAAATAATACAGACACCAGCAATTAACCACGAGAGAATAGAAGCAGGTCCTGCAATGCCAGCGGCATAATACGATGCAAATAACCAGCCTGAGCCTAAAATAGCGCTCACAGAGGTAAAAAGTAAGGTGAGCGCGGAAACAGATCTTTTCATTGAAATTAAATTCCTTCAACTTTACTGGTTGAACGTTATAACATGTCGTAAATTGAATTGAAAGAGAGTATCTATTAATGAACCAACCCCATGAAAAAAATCTTGTCCTGATTGATGGATCTTCTTATTTGTTTCGGGCGTATCACGCATTGCCACCATTAACGACATCTAGCGGCAAACCGACAGGTGCTATTTATGGCGTGATCAACATGATCAAGAAATTAATGCATGATCATTCGCATGATTATTTTGCTGTGGTGTTTGATCCCAAAGGCAAAACAGTGCGTCACCAAATATTTCCAGCATACAAAGCCAATCGCACAAAAATGCCAGAAGAATTGGGCGTGCAAATTGCGCCGCTGCAAGATTTAATTCGCGCGATGGGATTGCCATTGATTATTCAAGACGGTGTTGAAGCCGATGATGTGATTGGCACACTCGCTGTTTATGCTGAAAAACATGGTATAAAAACACTAATTTCGACCATGGATAAAGACATGGCGCAATTGGTGAATGAAAATATTACATTAATTAACACGATGCGTGATTATCGATTGGATGTTGCGGGTGTGAAAGAAAAATTTGGTGTGATGCCGAATCAAATCATCGATTACCTCGCATTGATGGGTGACACATCTGATAATATTCCGGGTATTCCCAAAGTCGGCCCTAAAACTGCTGTGCAATGGTTGGAAAATTACGGCACGCTGGATAATATCGTAAAACATGCGACAGAAGTGAAAGGTAAAGTGGGTGAAAATTTACGCGAACATTTAAACGATTTAACGTTGTCGCGACAGTTGGTGACGATTGATTGTGATATTAAATTAAATGTTGAGTTGTCGCATTTGACGATAGGCGAAAAAAATACCGAGAAATTGCGCGAACTGTTTTCTACATTAGAATTTACAAAATGGTTGAAAGAGTTGGATGGTGAGACGCGATTCATCGCGTCTCCACACCCTGGAGACGCGATGAATCGCGTCTCTACGAACACCCACTATCACTGTATCCAAGATGAAAAATCATTCCAAGAATTTTTGACGCGACTTGAAAATGCATCGCAATTCGCATTAGATACAGAGACAACGAGTTTAGATGCCATGTCCGCAGAATTGGTGGGCATGTCTTTTTCTGTGAAGGCAAATAAAGCGGTTTATATTCCGTTTATGCATCACGATGAAAATGCTGTGCAATTAAATCGTGACAAAGTATTAAAAGCATTAACGCCGTTGCTACACGATAAAAATAAAATCATTATTGGGCAGAATTTAAAATACGATTACAAAGTACTAAAAAATCATGGTGTGACCATTGAGTCACCCATGCAAGATACTTTATTGGAATCCTACGTATTAAATAGCACGAGCTCCCGACACGACATGGATACGCTCGCCTTAAAATACCTCGGAAAAAACACGATAAAATTTGAAGACGTTGCTGGAAAAGGCGCAAAACAAATCACGTTCGATCATGTGACAATTCCTATTGCAACCGATTATGCCGCAGAAGATGCTGATGTGACGTTGCAATTACACCATTGTTTAATGGAAAAAATTCATGCTGAAAAATGTTTTGAAAAAGTATTAACAGAAATCGAATGGCCGCTTATGCCGATTTTGGCCAACATGGAATATCATGGTGTTTTAATTGATTCTGATATGCTTGCAAAACAAAGCGTGGATTTAGAAAAACGTATTAAAAACCTTGAAAATAAAGCCTATGAATTAGTCGGCAACACATTTAATTTAAGTTCACCCAAACAATTACAAGAAATTTTATTCGATAAAATGAAATTGCCTGTGCTGAAAAAAACACCGACAGGTGCGCCATCAACGGATGAGGGTGTGATGCAAGATTTATCGCATGATTTCGAATTGCCCAAAGTGATTGTTGAATATCGTCAATGCTCAAAATTAAAATCAACGTATGCCGATGCATTGCCTGCTTTAGTGAATGCTAAAACAGGCCGTGTGCACACATCGTATAATCAAGCGGTCACATCGACAGGGCGTTTATCATCGAATAATCCCAATTTACAAAATATTCCGATTCGCACAGAAGATGGTCGCAAAATTCGCCAAGCATTTATCGCGCCGAAAAATTGTAAAATTGTTTCAGCCGATTATTCGCAAATTGAATTACGCATCATGGCGCATTTATCAAAAGATCCTGGATTATTATCGGCGTTTGAAAAAAAACTCGATATTCATACCGCAACCGCCGCTGAAGTATTTGGTGTTGATTTAAATGATGTTACTTCCGATATGCGTCGCAGCGCGAAAGCGATTAATTTCGGATTATTATATGGCATGTCTGCTTTTGGTTTGGCAAAACAATTAGGCGTTGATCGTAATGAAGCGCAAAAATACATGGATGTGTATTTTGCGCGTTATCCCAATGTGCATAAATATATGGAAACCGCGCGCGCATTTGCAAAAAAACACGGCTATGTCGAAACATTATTGGGTCGCAGATTGTTTATTCCTGATATTAATGCATCCAATCATATGCGAAAAATGGCAGCAGAACGTGCAGCGATCAACGCGCCACTGCAGGGCACAGCAGCAGATATTATTAAGCTTGCGATGATTTGCATGGATCAACAAATCACACAAAAAAAATTGCCGATGACGATGATCATGCAAGTGCACGATGAATTGATTTTTGAAGTGGATAAAAACCATATTTCAGACATGTGTGATGTCATAAAAAACTGTATGGAGACCGCATTAAAAATGGATGTGCCATTAGAAGTGGCGATTGGTGTGGGTGATAACTGGGATGAGGTGCATTAAATCTGCACCATACTCACCTCTAATCGCTGACCCAATATATGAACTCATTATCCTGGTTTAAGCGTTTATAAAAATCAAAGAATCGCTGAACGCAACGTTTCTGCTGGCTATATAGTTTAGAAGCCGAGCGTTAGCGAATGCGAAAGTCTGTAAAACAATCTATCTTCGACCCACCTTTCGCATTCGCTAACGCTCGGCTTCTAAGCTGTATTATCAGCAAATGCGTCACGTGCATTGTTTTTCTGATTCTTGATCAATAACAGTGTTGGTAAACAATTACAAAAAACTGCGGAGTGTAAAAGTAACAAGAAGTCATGGCTACGATACGATTGAATGCACAATATTGCCTACAGCACGCTCTAGTGAATCAGTTCAGAAGCGACCAGCGCCAGCTGGTGCGAGGCTGTGCATAATGACAGAAAGCCATGACTAAGATATGATCAAATTCCATATTAAAACTAAAGAGAGAACGCCTATGAAAACTAAAAAAATATTACTTGTGGTTGGTGGTTTTTGTTTGGTTGCAGCCGGGAACGTATTTGCAAACACCGTGCCATACACAATGACAAATGTCGGAAAAGTAATTAATTGCACAGGTTCAAAGGGTGCATGCAGTGGCATATCTCCAAGCACGCCCAACGGTCCGATTACTTACAATACACAGTCTGATGTATTGAAAATAGCTAACCAAGGTACGCCTACCCAAAAGTTAACTTTTAATAATAATGTCGCGAAAGCGAGCTTTTGTATGGTATCTACCAGTCCGCTTTTAATTCCACCTTTGAGTAGCGCGCCTATGACAGCATGCACCCCCAATTCAAAAGTTGCCTATGCATCAGAAATTGTGAGTGCAAAATACA
>JABDDR010000006.1 GCA_013287505.1 Gammaproteobacteria bacterium | reverse complement strand
TAACCGCTGCAAATCCGCCTGCACCATTTCTTTCACCAATTCTTGAAAAGATGTCTGAGGTGTCCAACCCAATTTTTCTTTTGCTTTTCTGGCATCACATAAGAGTGATTCAACTTCGCAAGGTCGAAAATAACGTTTATCGATTTTAACTACTGTTTTTCCAGTGGCAATATCAACACCAGTTTCGTCAGAACCCATACCTTGCCACGCAATGGTCATATCCAATTCTTTCGCTGCCGCATTAATAAAATCACGCACAGAATATTGCTCACCTGTACCAATGACAAAATCTTCGGGTGTTTCTTGTTGCAGCATCAACCACTGCATTTCAACATAATCTTTAGCATGGCCCCAATCACGCTGTGCATTCAAATTACCAATAAGCAAACAATCTTGAAGCCCCAATTTAATTTTAGCGAGCGCAATGGTAATTTTTCGTGTCACAAATGTTTCACCGCGAATAGGCGACTCATGATTAAACAAAATCCCATTACACGCATAAATACCATACGCTTCGCGATAATTCACAGTGATCCAGTAAGCATATAATTTTGCAACTGCATAAGGCGAGCGGGGATAAAAAGGTGTTGTTTCCTTTTGTGGTATTTCTTGCACCTTTCCAAATAATTCTGAGGTCGATGCTTGATAAAATTTGGTTTTCTTTTCCATTTTTAAAATACGAATACCTTCAAGCAAACGTAACGCACCCAATGCATCTGAATTGGCTGTATATTCTGGTTCTTCAAAAGACACTGCGACGTGACTTTGTGCGGCGAGATTATAAATTTCATCCGGCTGCACTTTTTGCATAATATGCAACAAACTCGAAGAATCTGTCATATCGCCATGATGCAATGTTAAATGAGGATCATCAAACAAATGATCAATTCTATCGGTGTTTATCAGCGATGTTCTTCTTTTAATGCCATGCACATCATAACCTTTTTGCAATAAAAATTCCGCTAAATAAGCACCATCTTGACCAGTAACACCCGTTATAAGCGCTGTTTTTTTCATTGAGACCTCGTAAAAAAAGTACGGTAATCATCTGCTAAAAAATTATTTACAATATGATTTTGATAATAATTCAACGCGCCTTGTTTATACAAAAAATAGGCTTCGTTATTCATTGCAATGAGGGAATCTATTTTTTCAGCAAACAACTGCGGTTGGGTAAGTGGATATTCCCATCCCGCATGATGTTCCGACAAATCATGCCAAGGCGTTTGGTTGGACAACAAAACAGGACAGGCTGATGCCAAAGATTCTACAATGACATAGCCATAATTTTCATTGTATGTGGGAAGAAAAAAGAGATCATACGTTTTTAATGTATTTAATACGTTATCGGGATCGCATTCACCCTTATAAGTTGCATGAATATTCTCGGGTAACCTCCGTAAGTTTTGTGCGCATTCTTCCCAATACGCATTATCTTCAATCGGTCCGTAGATATCAAAATATACGACGCCTTTAACATGGGATAAAATGTCTATTGCACCCAATAAATTTTTAATTTTTGAAATGCGAGAAAGAAAGATAATATGAATCGCGTTTTGTTTCTTATGATTAATAATCTCAGTCAGCGTTTTTTGACAAGGAATATTGGGAAGTGTGGTGAGATTTTGAGTTAAATGAATTGCTTTAATTTCTTTTGCTTCGCTAGAGGATGCTGATAAAAATTCAATACCCTTAGACAAAAATGTTTTAAAAAAAAGAATATAGCATTTTTTTCTCATGGGTTTGATAGACAGCGCGCCGCTACATAGTTCGCCATGCGGTGAAATAATAATACGAGAATTTTTTATCTTTAATAATCGAGTGATAATTAATGGGATAATAGAAAATTTAAGAGAAACAAAAGAATTCAGATAAATAATATCAAAATGATTCGCTTTTATTAATTGGTAAATACCGGGAATAATATGACGTGATGACAGGTAAAGTATTTGATAGCCATCACATTGCTGCGGTTGATCTGAGTGAATTTCTTTGAAAGGTTCTGAAACAGAAAGATCGTGATTACGCGTAACGACAGTAATGTCGAAATCAGTTTTTAAACAATTGACAAAAGCAGCGATAGAACGCACAGTGCCACCTGCGCGCACGCTGGGTAAAAAGTAATCGCAAAGTAGCAGTATTTTTTTCATGTCAATAAAATGCTGAGCTCACTTGTTCCATTTTGTACTTGGCAATATACTGGTTTCCCGAATATAAACAAGATCGTAAGGCATGGTACAATCCGCGCATGACAAATTTATCCCCCATCACAGATTCCTTAAATGAGCGCCAAAGTGCAGCTGTAACAGCGCCACTCGCGCATTTACTCGTATTAGCGGGCGCAGGTAGTGGTAAAACACGCGTTCTTGTACATCGGATGGCATATTTAATGGAAGCGCACCGTGTGTCGCCCTATGAAATTTTAGCGGTGACATTCACGAACAAGGCAGCTGCCGAAATGCGTAATCGTATTGAAAAATTACGCGGCATTCCTGTACAGCATATGTGGGTCGGTACTTTTCATGGATTAGCGCATCGGTTGTTGCGAACCCATTTTTTTGAAGCCAATTTGCCACAAACATTTCAGATCATCGATTCAGAAGATCAGATGCGATTGATCAAGCGCATTCATCGCGCCATGGAATTGGATGAATCCGCGTGGCCATTTAAAAACTCGCAATGGTTTATTAATAACAATAAAGAAAATGGGATTCGCGCGAATCAACTCACAGAATTAAGTGATTACACATCGCAAAAATTACAACAAATTTACTTCGAATATGAAGCTGTTTGTCAGCGTTCAGGCTTAGTTGATTTTACAGAAATTTTATTACGCTCGTATGAATTATTGCAAAATAATGAAGAGGTCCGCGCGCATTATCAACAACGTTTTTCGCATATTTTAGTGGATGAGTTTCAAGATACGAACGCCATTCAATATCGTTGGTTGCGTCTTTTGGCGGGCACAAAATGTTTTATGATGGCTGTGGGTGATGATGATCAATCTATTTATAGTTGGCGTGGCGCACAGGTTAAAAATATTCAACATTTTTCACGTGATTTTAAAAACGCCCAAACGATTCGACTCGAGCAAAATTATCGATCGACCAAAACCATTTTGGATGCTGCGAATGCAGTGATCGAAAAAAATAAAAATCGCATGGGAAAAACGTTGTGGACTGATGGTAGCAAAGGCGATTTAATCACGCTTTTTGAAGCGTTTAATGAGCGTGAAGAAGCCTCACACGTTATCACACAAATCAAACAATTGTCGCGAAATGATTTTGGGTTAAATGATTTTGCGATTTTATATCGCTCCAATGCGCAATCACGTGTACTTGAGGAAGCGTTTTTAGAAGCAAAAATTCCGTATCGTATTTATGGCGGCTTTCGATTTTTTGAACGCGCTGAAATTAAAGACGCGCTTTCCTATTTGCGCTTAATGGTAAATCGCAATGATGATGCCGCATTTGAACGCGTGATTAACACACCCGTGCGTGGGATCGGACAAACAACACTTGAAAAAATACGTGAAATGGCGCGAGAAAATAGTGTTTCTCTTTGGATTGCTGCTGAGCAATGTATTGAAAGAAATATTTTTGCGGCGCGCGCATCCAGTGCGCTGAACGCTTTTATGACCATGATTGAAACATTGTATACGGAAACAAAAACAATAAAATTAGCAGAGTCTGTTGATTTAATGCTGATGCGTTCTGGATTATTACAAGCGCATAAAGAAGATAAATCTGAAAAAGGATTATCGCGCGCAGAAAACTTAAAAGAATTAATTTCAGCGACCACCGATTTTGTGGTACGCAGCGAACATGACAATATGTCTGAAATAGAAGCGTTTTTATCTGATGTGGTTTTAGAAACAGGTGAGCAGCAGGCTGATCTTCAAACAGATTGTGTTAGCTTAATGACACTGCACGCTGCAAAAGGTCTAGAATTCCCAGTGGTTTTTATCGTCGGCATGGAAGAACAATTATTTCCACACCAAATGTCAGTCAATGAGCGCGATGGTTTGGAAGAAGAAAGACGTTTATGTTATGTCGGCATGACACGCGCGATGAAAAAATTATTTTTAAGTTGTGCTGAGCATCGACAGTTGTATGGTCAGGGTCAATATCACAGACCATCACGTTTTATATCGGAAATTCCAGAGCAATTGATGCATCGTGTGCGTCCAAAAGAGTCAGTGGCAAAACTCCAGTATGGGGCCGATAATCCTATTTATTTTGCAAAACACACGTTGAAAAAAGAAATAGTTAACAAGGTAAAGCAAAATGATTCTGGATTAAAGATCGGTCAACGTGTGTCGCATGCGAAATTTGGTGCGGGTGTTATTTTAGATTCAGAAGGTTCCGGTGAAGCAACACGCGTTCAGGTGAGGTTTGAAAAACATGGCGCGAAGTGGTTGGTATTAAGTTTTGCCAATCTATCCGTTATGTAACTAATGCTAGCAGCGAGCACGTGCCAGTGACATAGTTTAGAAGCACTTGCGTTAGCAAGCGCGAAATGAATATCGCCGATCTTCATTCGAACTTTCGCGTTCGCTGACGCGAAAGCTTCTAAGCTTTATCACTGGCGTAGTGTAAAAATTGAGAATGGCGTTAACTAGAAGTCTTGGTGTATGATAACGCCAAATTTTAAAATAGAGGTAGACAACATGACCACACTTTCCGAATTACAATCCACTATTAAGCAACTCACAACACGTGGAAAAGGATTATTAGCAGCGGATGAAAGCGTTGCGACGATCACAAAACGATTGCAATCGATCGGCGTGGAATCCACTGAAGAAACACGTCGTACGTACCGTGATTTATTATTAACAACACCTCAATTAAATGAATATGTGAGTGGTGTTATTTTATTCGAAGAAACGTTGAATCAAACAGCGCTTGATAACACGTCTTTCGCAAAAGCATTAAGTGATCGTGGTATTGTGCCTGGCATTAAAGTCGACAAAGGATTAATTCCGTTAAACACTACTTGCGCAGAACAGGTGACACAAGGATTGGATGGGCTTGCAGAACGTTTGCAAAAATACAAATCACAAGGTGCACGCTTTGCAAAATGGCGTGCCGTTTATTCAGTAGGACATTGTTCACCGTCGAAAGTAGTGACTGCATTAAACGCAGTGTCATTAGCGCGGTACGCTGCCATTTGCCAAGACAATGGCATTGTTCCTGTTGTTGAGCCGGAGATTTTAATCGATGGTGATCACACCCTTGCGCAATGCGAAAAAGCATCGACAAAAGCACTGCATAAAGTGTTTTCGCAATTATACAAACAAGGCGTGATGCTAGAATATATTATTTTAAAACCCAGCATGGTTATTGCAGGAAAAAAATGCGCGACGCAATCTTCTGTGGCTGAAGTGGCAGAGGCAACAATGCGCGTATTAAAACGCACCGTGCCAGCTGCGGTGCCTTCCATTAATTTTTTATCGGGCGGACAAACACCAGAGCAGGCAACTGCGCATTTGCAAGCGATGAATGCGATGGGCAATTTGCCATGGCATTTAAGCTTCTCCTATGCGCGCGCATTACAAGAACCATGCATGGATTTGTGGCGCGGTAAAGTTGAAAATAAAATCGCAGCACAGAGTGCGTTATTAAAGAGAGCAAAGCTGAATCATCTTGCGACGTTGGGGAAATAGTACACTCGCGCTTTTAGCTGTGCTAAAATTTCAGGATCTGTTGTTCCAGGGATTTGTTCATGCAGGGAAAGCAACTCGTACGATATATTTTATGCGGAATCCTTGCGATTACCACAGCATGTTTGGCGGCAGTGAATCCAGTTGTTCCCACGCCAGGGACGAATGTTGCACCAATCACTTCCGCTCCTGCATCTGCACCTACTCCAACGCCTGTTGTAGTAAATTCACCATCACCACCATCAACATTAACACCCGCATCAACACCGGTATCAGTATCGCCAACTCCAAATACAGATTCCCAAATATGGAATTTGAAAAACGCTGATATTCACGCAGTGATTCAAACTATTTCGGTTTTGACCGGTAAAAATTTTATTATCGATCCGCGCGTGCATGGCACGATTACATTGATCTCGCAAAAACCCATGACGCCGGATGAATTGTATCAAGTGTTTTTATCGATGCTGCAGTTATTGCAATATGTTGCTATCCCTTCCGGAAATGCAATTAAAATTGTACCCGCGATGGATGCCAATACCTTGTCGCGTCAAATCTCAACAGCCGCTAATCCCGGCTCAGGTGATGAAGTTGTTGTGCGCGTAGTTGCGGTCAATCACGTATCTGCAACAGAGTTAGTGCCTGTTTTACGACCTTTAATGTCTCAATCTGGCAGCGTTACCGCTTATTTACCTTCGAATGCGTTGATTTTGGCAGGCACGGCGTCAAACATTAAACGTCTGGTTGCTGTGATCCATCAAATGGATTCAGTGAATTCAGATCAAATGTCAGTTGTGCATTTACATTATGCCAGCGCTAAAAAAGTGGTTGCGATTATTCATGCGTTGCAAAGTGGTGCGGCGTCACAAGGCAATGCCAGCAACGCAACATTAGCGGCTGATGATGAAAACAATAGTATTTTGATCAGTGCAAACTTATCTAATCAGTTAGTGATGAAAAATTTAATTCATCAGCTGGATCAAAAAAGTTCAGGTGGTGATGATACAAGAGTTGTTACTTTAAATTATTTAACAGCGAAAAAATTCGCGCCGATTTTACAAAAAGTGGCAGAAGGTTTGAATACATCGACCACAGCGGTTGTTGGAAAAGGCGTGGCGGTTAATAGCGGCAGCGCCGGGGGAAGTGATGTTTCCATTCAAGCAGAAGACACGACGAACGCCATTATTATGCATGCGCCAACAACAATGTTAAACAGCTTGATGCATGTGATTCATCGGTTGGATTCAAGGCCCAGAGAAGTATTGGTGGAAGCGATTATTGTTAAAGTAAATGAAAATTTATTAGATCAGTTGGGTATTATTTGGGGTGGATCCAATAATGGAGGCACTTCAACTACAGATGCAAACGGAAATCCAACAAGCAGCACTGGAGAGTCAATAGGAGCTGCTGGTCTTTTTACTTTTAATGCGAATCATCAGTTTGGACTGTTGCCCGATGGCAATTTAATTGCGTTACTGCAAGCATTAAACACCGATGGTTCAACGGACGTATTAGCAACGCCTTCCGTTGTCGTTTTAGATAACGAAAAAGCAAGCATTGCGAGCGGACAAAATATTGGTGTGGCCAATCGTTCTTATGAAGGTCCGTCAACCGTGACGACTGGCAATCCCGCGGATACTAGTAGTACGGCATTTAATACACTTGAACGTCAAGATGTGGCATTAAGCTTGGATGTTGTACCGCATATCAGTCCAAACCATATGATTCGCATGAATCTTCTACAGCAAGATAATTCGGTTGTGCAGAGCACAGCAAATAATACCAGTAGCGGCAGCGGTACCACCAATGATAATCCCACTATTAGTATCAGCAAAATTAAAACATCTGTGTTGGTGAAAAGCGGCGATATTCTTGTGCTTGGTGGTTTGATGGATAACGAGGAAGATAAATCCGTCCAAAAATTGCCAGTTTTGGGCGATTTACCGCTTATTGGGCAATTATTTCGTTACAACACGCACACATTAATCAAACAAGATTTGATGGTATTTATTCGCCCGGTGATTATGTCGAGAAGATCCGCAGATAAACAAACCATGAATCGTTATGCTTATGCGCGTCATCAAGAACTCGATATTGCAACAGAAGCTATTAGAAAAAACCCAACGCCTTTATTGCCAAAATTAAAAGAACCGAATGTCGCATTGCCGCAACCTTTGACGCCAGTGTATTTGCCTGCACCAACCACCACTTCGGAAATAATACATTGAACGCCAGTGCAAAAAGATTGTCATTTCATTTTGCAAAGCGTCATGGTGTTTTTTTACAAACAGAAACGGATGCTGTTGCGACCATCTGTTATTTGCCCACTGTCAATCCTGATATATTAGTCGAATTGCGTCGTTACTATCAAAAACCGCTTGAATTAATTCCCGTGTCACAAACCGATTTTGAAAAGTTATTAGCAAGAGCGTATGAAACAACGACCGGTGCTGCAATGGCAGCGATTACCGATATCGAAGAAGATTTCGATTTGCAATCCATGATGGCAGAGCTGCCAAAAACAGCGGATTTATTAGAAACCGAAGATGATGCGCCGGTGATTCGTTTGATCAACGCCGTGTTAACGCAAGCCATTAAGCAATCGGCATCCGATATCCATTTTGAAACATTTGATGAGCGATTGGTGATTCGTTTTCGTATTGATGGCGTGCTGCGCGAGGTGTTGGAACCACCGCGAGGACTTGCGCCACTGCTCACATCGCGCGTGAAAGTCATGGCAAAGTTAGACATTGCTGAAAAACGATTACCACAAGATGGCCGTATTTCTTTAAAAATTGCAGGGCGATCGGTTGACGTGCGTGTGTCCACTATTCCAACGCATCATGGCGAACGTATTGTATTACGTTTGTTAGACAAACAATCGGTGCCGCTGGATTTATCGCGTTTAGGAATGGCGGATGAAACATATCAAGCCATGATGAAATTAATTGCCAACCCACATGGTATTTTATTAATGACCGGTCCCACAGGATCCGGAAAAACAACCACATTATATGCCATATTAACCACACTCAATGATGCGTCACGTAATATTTTAACCGTGGAAGATCCCATTGAGTATTATTTATCTGGAATTGGTCAAACGCAGGTAAATCCAAAAATCGACATGACGTTTGCACGTGGATTACGGGCTATTTTGCGACAAGATCCTGATATCGTCATGGTCGGAGAAATTCGTGATTTAGAAACCGTGGAAATGGCTATTCAAGCGAGTTTAACCGGACATTTGGTTTTATCCACATTGCATACCAACAGTGCGATTGGTGCGATTACGCGTTTACGAGATATGGGCGCTGAACCGTTTTTATTATCATCAACAATTATCGGTGTTGCGTCACAACGTTTGGTGCGTGTGTTATGTGTGCATTGCAAAACCGCTGAAGTTGCAGATGCACGAACACGCGGATTGATGGGAATAGAAGATCCAGCGGAGATCACAATCTATCGTCCCAAGGGATGCGACAAGTGTGGGCAAACCGGTTTTCATGGACGCACCGGTATTTATGAAGTCATCCCGATTGACACAAAATTACAAGCGATGATTCATTCCAATCAAAGTGAAGCGGATATGGAGCAACATGCCAGACAATTTTCGAAGAGCATGCGTGCGGATGGGTTTCGCAAAATTTTATTGGGTGAAACGACAATTGAAGAAGTGTTGAAGGTGACAGCGGAGGACTAATGACCGCATTCCAATACATTGCACTCGACAAAAACGGCAAGCGTATCAAAGGCGTTACCGAAGGTGATTCTGCACGCTTGGTGCGCGAGCAATTGCGTGAAAAACAATTAACGCCGATCAGTGTCGAATCAGTGTCGGGGCAAAAAAAATCATCGGAAACATCGAAAAAAGCAACACTGTTTTCGTGGGGCGCACGAAAAATGTCGCCCGCAGATTTATCGCTGGTCACAAGGCAAATGTCGACGTTACTGCAAGCAGGTATTCCAGTCGATGAAATGTTAACCGCAGTTTCTCAGCAAACAGAAAAACAAACGATCAAACAAATTTTAATTGGCGTGCGCGCAAAAGTATTAGAAGGATATACATTTGCCGATGGGATGAATGATTTTCCCGGCGCTTTTCCCGCATTATATCGCACAACCGTTGCAGCAGGTGAACGTACTGGAAAATTAGGGCAAGTATTAGATCAACTCGCCGAATACACAGAAAAACAGCATTATATTCGACAAAAAGTAAAACAAGCGTTGGTTTATCCGATCATGATGACCTGCGTTTCACTTTCAATCGTCACTTTTTTATTAATTTATGTGGTGCCAAAAATTATTAATGTGTTTAGTCAAACAAATCAAACGTTACCATTGGCAACACAAATCTTAATTGGTATCAGTAATTTTGTGCAGCATTTTGGCTTGTATCTTGTCGCAGGAATTATTGTATTTATATTTTTATTTATTCGCGCGTTAAAAAAAATCGTCTTTCGTCGAAAAGTAGATGCGTTCACATTAAAAATTCCCGTGATTGGTCGGTCCATTAAAACGATTAATGCAGCACGTTTTGGTAGAACGTTCGGTATTTTAAATGCAGCAGCTGTGCCTGTGTTAGATGCGATGCAAGCCGCGGTCGGATTGGTAAAACCATTGCCGATGTCTGAAAAAATTGAGCAGGCGATCACGCAAGTGCGCGAAGGCATGCCTATTCACGTTGCGCTACAAAAAACCGGTTGTTTTGCACCAATGTTTTTGCATTTGGTTGCCAGCGGTGAATCGAGTGGTCAATTGGATACTATGCTGGAAAAAGCCGCGAGTTATTTAGAAAAAGATGTCGAAGGATTAATTCAAACCGCCTTAACGTTATTTGAACCTTTGATGATTATTGTGATGGGTGGTATTGTTTTGTATATTGTTCTGGCGATCATGCTACCGATTTTTGCGTTGGATAATGTGTCGTAACGCTCTTGATATTGTTTAGAAGCCCCCGCGTCAGCGGGCGCGAAAGTGTGAATGAAAACGGGATTAACAAATAAGGATCTTTATGTACAAGTATAATCGTAAACTTAATCGAGGCTTTACATTAATCGAGGTAATGGTTGTCGTCGTGATTCTTGCTATTTTAGCAGCGATCATTGTGCCACGTATTTTAAAGCGTCCTGAAGAAGCGCGTGTTACTGCTGCAAAACAAGATATTTTAGCGATTCAAAATGCGCTATCACTTTACAAATTAGACAATGGATTTTACCCATCAACATCGCAAGGCATTCAAGCGTTGGTTTCTAAACCAAGTGGTTCTCCTGTTCCGCAAAATTGGGTAGCCGGTGGTTACTTGAAAAAATTACCTGTTGATCCATGGGGAAATCATTATCATTACTTGCATCCGGGGCAGCATGGTAGTGTGGATATTTGGACTGATGGTCCGGCAGGTGGGAAAAACAAAATTGGAAATTGGGATGCGAATGAGTAAATCCCCCCGGTTCGCTGACGCGAACCGACCCCCTTTTTCAAAGGGGGTGATTGACTTCCGCGCTGACGCAAATCGATCTCCTTTTTCACAGGGGGTGATTGACTTCCGCGCTGACGCAAATCGATCTCCTTTTTCAAAGAGCTTGGGCTTCACCCTAATCGAAGTTCTTGTTGTTCTTATCATCGTCGCAATTATTACCGCCATCGCCGTGTTGGCGTTTGGTCAATTCGGTCGCGGACGTCGCGAACAAATGATCGCACAGCAATTTACACGCGTTATTACTGTTGCGCAGCAACAAGCGATATTAACACCTGAAATTTTAGGGTTAGGTATCAGTGCATCGGGATATCAGTTTTATCAATATGAAGTATCACTCATTACAAATAAAGGCGTCTGGAAAACGCTCGGTAATAATGTGTTATCCAATCCAAAAGCGTTTAAAAATGTATTTCAGGTGGATGTAAAATCGGTTGCGGCTTTTTCTCTACCCCAAGATAATAATGGCACAAAGCCAGCAATACTATTTTTATCGAGTGGTTACGTGACGCCTTTTGTGCTGCAATTACAGGGTGATTCGCATATTTTTTTAATCACTGTGAAAAATAATGGTGTCACTAAAATGGAAACACAGACGCGTGCAAAAGCGTCGCCTTAAGCGACTGATTAAGCTACAGCACAACAGGTTGTACTTGGATTCAGCTCAGCAGATAAATTTTTCTCGTATTTTCTAATCTCGTTTCGGTATTGGGGGATATTAGTGCCGAATAGCGTTGGCTGCCCTGCGATGGCGCTTTCAGTACGTGCGGTTTGTAACTGAATCAATGTTTGATGTAGGCGTAAATAATAATTTATGTCTCGAATCAATTCATCTTCTAATAAATGAATCCTCCCATTTTTAATAAAAAATTCGAATAAATTCAATGACGTTATAGTATTAAAAATCTTCCAGATCAAAGATAGCTTTATAAACAAAGTATCGCGTTCCGCAAATATTCGAGAATCATTGAGTAAGAATAATGCCATTTCATGTTTTGGGTTATTTGCAGTCAGTGATGCCTGTTCAAGAGCAAACACAAAAGAATTCCAATTCTCACTTTGCAATTCTTGTGGGGCTAATATCGTAGTTAATTGATTTAGAAAATCGGTTCCTTTTTTTGTGTTAAGAACAAATGTGTTTTGATCATCAGGCAAACTCGATTGGCGATACCGAGATAAAAACCCTGAGTAGGATGTGTAAATATCAGCAGATGAGTTGCGCTCTAAGTATTTTGTCACGTCATTAAAAAAATTAGGCCCCGGTAAGTTTTGTTCGAGATGGACTACCCTCTTAATCCAAGCATCATTTGAAAGTTCATCAGCGTGAGATGCGTGATATTGGTTGATTAATGCAACAATAAATTCAGCGCCTTCCGCGGTTGTGACGGGACAATTAAAGGTTCTCAATAAATGAGGGTATATCTCACGAGATTCTAGTAATGTTCGATGGAGCAACACGGTGAGTGCAATCTGTATGTAAGGCAGAATCAGACGACGACTTGGCTGTGGGTGTGTCATCATGTCAACAAGTATTGCGAATAAAGGACTGAGATATTGTTCTAGTGTGTTTATCGAGGAAAATGTCTCCCTCATCATTATAGCAAAAGCAAAAATATCTGATTTTACGGAATAAGTCTGGGTGTTTAAAATTTCTGGCGCATGAAATCCATCCGTGCCTACGACATATCCCTCTCTAAAAAAAATGTCGTCGAGCGGCCGCTGGACAGAGTATCCAAAATCAGCGAGGCGCGCTTCCGTGATTTCGTTTGTATTGAGATCGAAATTGAGCAAGATATTTTCTTGTTTAATATCCCGATGTAAGATACCGCGTTGATGCAAGCCACTCAAAGAAAGTGAGGCGAATAGTAACGCCTTAAGAAGCTGAGCGATTATTTTGCGAGCATCTGTTTTCGAATGAGTTTGTGTGCGTTGTTGGCAACAAAAATCGGACAGAGAAGCTGGATAATAGGGAAATACGAGCGCGTAATGGTGACGTGCATTCGGAAGTGAGGCAGGCCTATCGCTCCAAGCAACGAGAAACCCCGCTGTTATTGATATCCCAATTTCACCGACAATCGCTTTGTAATTGAACTGATGTAACCATGGAAATGGAAATTTAATAGCAAAGTATCGATTAGATTCATTTTGATTGACTGCCGCTACAACCTTGGCCATACCGCCATATTTTTCCCAGCCAGGACCACTCATCGCAAATTCAACACCATTTATTATGATAAACGGATGTCTCACTTCGTTTGTCTGCCAGTATTGGCGGCAAGGATTCAGCTTTGTCATCCTTGGTTTGCCAGCCAATTCTTGTTCTGCAATTTCCCATTCAGAAGGCTCGATGCCATCTTGATCCTGATCTTCTTTCTTAATAAGTCGTTGTTTATCACGCGAAATTGCGACTACTGTCGTTATCTCCACTTCTTGACGCACGCGTTTACTTTTGACTATAAAAATATGAGTTAAAGACACACTTCTTCCGTTTATCGGAAAGGAAGTGAGATCGTCATCTTCGGTAAATGATACTTCTATTCCCTGGGGTGTGTTAAGAAGTCTCTCTTTTGCGGTTCGCCACTCGGCATCTTTAACGGTATTGAACCAACGTTGTTGAGAAGTGGAATACCCAATGCGGGTGTCAGCATCATTTAAAATAACAATTGTGCGAGACATTATTTTTCCCCGAATTTTTTCGGGAGTATACCGAATCTGTACTTGATTTGTGAATAAACTTTACGATGTTATGGCATCTTCATAAGCTTTTTGATTGATGTAACCCGCATTTAACATACGTTTTAACACATGATTTCTGCGTTTTAATGCACGTGCAGGATTAGCGAATGGATTATTACGACTCGGTGATTGCGGTAATCCCGCAATCATTGCCATTTCTGGCAGCGTTAATTGATTCAGTGATTTCCGATAATACACATGCGCCGCTGCTACAACGCCATAGGCACCTTTACCAAAATACACTTTATTTAAATATAATTCCAAAATTTGCTGCTTACTCAGTGTGCTATCGATTTTAATCGCGAGCAATATTTCTTTTATTTTTCGAGTGTATGTTTTTTGCGGTGTTAAAAAAAAGTTCCGTGCGACTTGCATCGTGATTGTACTCGCGCCTTGTACTTTATGACCTGAATGAATCACTGCGCGAGCTGCGCGTAATAATGCCATAAAATCCACGCCATGATGCGAATAAAAATGCGTGTCTTCTGTTGCTAAAATAGCTTGTATTAAAGGTTTTGGGATTTGATCAATGTGAACTGCAAGTTTGGATTGCGTTTCATTTAATATTGACATATTTGGTAAACAGCATTCCGTATAGACATATCCAGATACTAATGCCATTGCAATCACAATGAGTAACGCAATAATTATGCGCAAAATATAAAGGCGCAATTGTCTAAAAGCGTGTGACAAAGCTGTCTACTCCATTCTCGATGTTGCGTATGCTCTCAACCGTAGTAATCACTAGTATATTACAAAAACACGGTATTGCAGATCTTTTCATAAAGCCTAAAATTATCACCCTCACTTTATCGAGACCAAATCATGACGATATCGCTCGAAATTTCTTTTTCATCAGACCGCTGTCACGCAAGAGTGTTACAACATGTCAATGGTATTGTGAGTTGCAAAACAGAAAAAATAATTCCATATGTTTTTGAAAACTTTGCTTCGCTTTCAAATGTTCTAACGCCATTAAAATGGCTAGTCGAAAAAAGGATGAAAGTTGTCGTTAGTATACCCACTCATAAAGTACTGATGCATGATCTTGAAGTAAATAATGATTTATCACACAGTGAAATTTTGGAATTTTTAAAAGCGCGTTCAATGCAGTTGTTAGGGTATCCTGCTGCAGATCTGTGTTTTGATTATGAAATACAAGAAAAACAAAGTAATGAAAAAAAGATTATTCGCGTTGTTGCAACGCATCGTGCGCTGATAGAAAATATTGAAAAATCATTTTCTCATGCAAAAATTCCGCTGGATGTCATCAATATAAAGTCGGATACAAATATAAATTTATTACCTTGGCGAGAAATTCAATATCAGAAAAAGAAAAAGAATCTTCTAAGTCGTCTTATTTTTTACGCGCTATTTATGGCTATGTCTGTATTTTTTCTGAGAATTTTTCTGCTTCATCAAACTCAAAAATACAAAGTTGAATTATTTGAGATAAATAAAAAAATATCAAATATTCACTGTCAGCATGCGAAACAACATGCAGCTTTACTGCAACAATTAAAATTAATATCCGCTGAAAAAAGTGTATCGAAAAAAACAAATCAAATCGTAGAAATATTGTTATCAAACATTGCTAATGAATTACCAGCGTCTATGACGCTAAAGTCACTTAATTTTAATGAAAAACGAATAAGGTTAACAGGGATTAGCAATCAACTGTCTGATATTCACACATACAATGACAACTTGCAAAAAAATTTAATCTGGAAGCATATTGTATTGTCTGAAATTCAAAATGATCAACAAACTAAATCACAACTACATTTCACTTTTCAGGTGTCACCATGAATGCATTGTTAGAAAAATATGGTAAGTCTTTTTGGATGCTGGAATTGCTCAGTGTTCTATTTATTTTATTTTTTTTCTTTGTAACCAGTTATTTTGTCGTTTTAAAATCACCCATCGCTCATTATAAATCGGCTATTTTTAAAAATCGTGCGCAATCAGAAAAATTAACGCTTAAAAAAAATCTAGCATTATCTGATATTCAAACAACCGCAGCACTTGCGCAATGGCAAAAAAAGCATCCCCATTTTTTGAATGCCGTTAAAACCGGCTATCGACCACTGCAATTATTAACGCGCACCGCACAACAAGCAGGCTTTAAGATTCAACAAGTGACACCGCTGACAATTAAAAAAAAGAATGCACAAGGAAAAATTGTTTTGCATCGACAATTTCAATTGCAATTAACGGGCCAATACCAAGATCTATTTTATTTTTTTCAACAAATAAATAATTTAGCATGGCCGTTAAATGTAATTAAATTAAAAATTTCTCAGCAAGGGGAATTTAATATTTGCATAGAAGCACGAGGATTCAGTGATTAAAATAGCGTTATTATTTTTCTTATTATGCGCTTTACAAACAATATACGCTGATATTGCTATTCCTGCGCGCGATCCATTTTCAAATGCAAATACCGCTTTGTCAAATACACATCTTGATGCCGCATTACATTCATGCTGGATCCCATTGTATTTTGCGCAAGCACAAAATGTGGCATCGTTTATTTCGAAAAAATCATCCGGGATTTTATCGCCTGACGGAAAAATAAATTTTGACAAACGCAGTAATCAATTATGGTTAAAGGATGATGCCAAGCATATTCTACAAATTCGCGCGTTGATCGCGCATCTTGATCAACCCGAACAACAATTTTTAATCAGCGCAAAAATTATCAATCTTGATCGCCAGTATCAAAAGACATTGGGGTTTTTATTTCATACCGATAGTGTCATGCAAAATTCTGCGAGTGCGCTGAGTATGAGCATGCCTGATAACACGGGCAATGCCGGTGAATTTACAGTTACGCTGGCCAAGCTCGCAGGAAATAATTTGTTGAATCTGCAAATTTCTGCGCTTGAACAAGAAGGACATGCATCACTGATTTCTAGCCCGTCTTTAATAACGCTCAACAATCAACCCGCTGTCATAGAATCAGGTGCAGAAGTACCTTATCAAGAAGCGACATCGAGCGGTGCAACCAGTGTGAATTTTAAAAAAGCGGTATTACGTCTTAAAGTAACACCACAGGCATTACCGAATAATCATATTCTGTTGCATATTGCGCTCAATCAAGACAAGGTGAGTCAGCTGACGGTCAATGGTGTGCCAGCCATTCAAACACAACAGGTAACGACACAAGTTATGGTTAAAAATCACCAGACAATTGTGTTGGGTGGTATTCTTGAAACGTCTCGTGCCAAACAACAACAAGGCATTCCCTTCATTGATCACATACCTATCGCGGGTGAATTATTTCGTCATCACACAAAGATGACAAAACAGCGGGAATTACTGATTTTTATCACACCCTCAATGATGAAAGCGCTTTATTGAATAACCAGTAGATGCTATTATCACCCCCATGAAAAATAAGAATATTTTCTTAATAGGTCCTTTGGGCGCTGGAAAAACAACTGTCGGTCGACAGTTGGCAAAAAGAGCCCATCTCGTTTTTTACGATTCAGATCATGAAATTGAAAAAAAGACGGGCGTCTCCGTTACCACTATTTTCGAAGTGGAAGGTGAGCCTGGGTTTCGTAAACGCGAATTTGAAATGATTGCGAAGTTAACGCAACTCGACAATATTGTTTTGTCTTCGGGTGGTGGTTCCATTTTAATGCCAGAAAATCGTTTGGCATTTAAATCACGTGGCACTGTGATCTATTTACGCGCTTCTATCGAAACACAATTGGGACGCACAAACCAACGCAAAGGTGTTCGACCATTGCTCAATGTCCCCGAACCTTTGAAAAAAATCATTGAGCTCAGTCAGATTCGTTCGCCACTATACGAAGAAATTGCTGATTTTACGTACGATACAGATATCGATGATCCGAAAAAAATTGCGGATGATATTTTTGAACAGTTGTTCAGCCACCCCCTTTGAAAAAGGGGGTCGGTTCGCGCAGCGAACCGGGGGGATTTCAATGTTTCCTAAAAATCCCCTCAACCTTTTCACGATCAAACGCATACTGATGATTACAATATTCACACGTCACCACAATTTCAGATTTTTCTTTTATAATTAAATTCGCTTCCGCTTCACCCATCACGCGAATTGCATTTTCCATTTTCCCAATGGTGCATCCGCATTGAAAAGTTAATTCACGCGCATCAAATAAGCGCACCGCTTCATCAGGGAAATAATAGGCGAGAAATGACGCATTGTTATCATAAAATATTTCAGCAGGATTTATTTCACTCACGCGTTTTGAAATAAATTCCCACGCATTTTTATGATCAACACTTTTGTCGATCGGCATTAATTGCAACAACATACCCACTGCATATTTTTCTGATACCGCCAGTGAAAAAGTAGTTGGTAATTGCTCAGATTGTAAAAAATAAAAAGTCAGTGCTTCTGAAATAGTTCTATTTTCTAATGACACAATACCTTGCATTGGTTTGTCATGACCTTTTTGAAAAATAGTCACCACCAATTCACCACTGCCAAAACCGTGCATCAACGCGTCATCGGACGCATTTGAATCCCATTGCGCCAAACCACGCAGATGTCCATCGCTATTAATCTGCGCGACCAACAGTTGAATAACATCTTCGCTTTGAAATTGAATCGTCATGCGACCATCGAGCTTGATCGTTTCTACCAGCAATGCTGCTGCCACCAATACTTCACCCAATAGTTTTTGAATGATTGGCGGGTAATTATGCTGCTTTACAATTTCTTGGTAACTATGGGTTAAATGTACAATCACACCACGCACATCTTGGTTTTCGATCAAGAATTTTTGCGCGGAGTCGGTATTTAACATTTTAATTTTTTTTGTCATATATTCTTCAATCTCACTCATGCAGGGTATACAATACCAGCACTCAATTTCAATACCTCGAGGTCCCATGAAAGACACTTATCATACACGTCGCGAACTTAAGATCAACGGCAAAACCATTCATTATTTCAGCTTGCCTGCATTGGCTGAAGCCGGTTTGAAAAATATTAATCAATTGCCTTTTTCCCTGAAAATCCTACTAGAAAATCAATTGCGCAATGAAGATGGCTCTACAACCACGCAAAAAGATATTCAAGCATTTTCCGCATGGCTGGATACAAAGCATTCCGATCATGAAATTGCTTTTCGTCCCGCACGCGTTTTAATGCAGGATTTTACGGGTGTTCCTGCAGTTGTAGATTTAGCGGCGATGCGCAATGCGATGCAAACGTTAAACGGCGATCCTGAAAAAATTAATCCGTTATGCCCCGTCGATTTGATCATCGATCATTCCGTACAAGTGGATAAGTATGGTGATAAACAAGCATTTGCAGACAATGTGCAAATTGAAATGGAACGTAACGATGAACGTTATACATTTTTAAAATGGGGTCAGCAAACGTTTAATAATTTTCAAGTGGTGCCGCCTGGCACGGGTATTTGTCATCAAGTGAATCTGGAATATGTGGCAAAAGGGGTGTGGTCTGATGAGCAACACGCTTTTCCTGACACATTGGTCGGCACTGACAGTCACACAACCATGATTAATGGCTTGGGTGTTTTGGGTTGGGGTGTGGGTGGTATCGAAGCAGAAGCGGCCATGTTAGGGCAGCCTGTGTCGATGTTAATTCCGGATGTCGTGGGTTTTCGTTTAGAAGGCAAATTAAATGAGGGTATCACCGCAACCGATTTGGTTTTAACGATCACACATATGTTGCGACAAAAAGGCGTTGTCGGAAAATTTGTTGAATTTTACGGTCCTGGATTAAAACATTTGCCGCTCGCTGATCGTGCAACCATTGCAAACATGGCGCCTGAATATGGCGCAACGTGCGGATTATTTCCCATCGATGCTGAAACGATTAAATATTTAAAATTAACCAATCGTGATGAATATACGATTGAACTTGTGCAACAGTACATGCAAGCGCAAGGCATGTGGCATGATGAGCACACTGTTGAGCCTGTTTTTTCCGATACATTATCATTAAATTTATCAACCGTTGTGCCGAGTGTAGCAGGTCCTAAGCGTCCGCAAGATCAAGTAGCCGTTAATTGCTTACCCAAAGTCGTTAAAGACTTCTTAGACGCAAATAAAATAACGGATCAAACAAAATCTTTTTCGACAACCGATGGTTTTGATTTACATCATGCGGATGTGGTGATTGCAGCGATAACAAGTTGCACCAACACGTCCAATCCGTCCGTGATGTTGGCTGCCGGATTATTAGCGAAAAAAGCCTTAGAAAAAGGCTTAACAGCAAAACCGTGGGTAAAATCATCACTCGCACCCGGATCGAAAGTGGTGACCGATTATTTAAAAAATGCTGGATTGCAAACGTATCTTGATCAACTCGGATTTTATTTGGTGGGATATGGTTGCACAACATGCATTGGTAATTCGGGTCCGCTGAATGATCCCATTGCAAAAACCATTACCGATAATCAAATCGTCGCATGCGCTGTATTATCCGGTAATCGCAATTTTGAAGGACGTATTCATCCGCAAGTACGCGCGAATTGGTTAGCATCTCCGCCGTTGGTTGTTGCGTATGCGCTAGCCGGCACGATGAAAATTGATTTAAGCAAAGACCCGATTGGCACATCAAAATCCGGTGAAAAAATTTATCTTAAAGATATTTGGCCATCATCTGAAGAAATTCACGCGGTATTAAAAAATGTCACACAAGCGATGTTTTCAAAAGAATACAGTGAAATTTTTGAAGGGGATGACACATGGCAATCAATTAATATTGCGTCTTCGCAAACATACGCGTGGGATGATAAATCCACCTATGTGAAATTGCCGCCCTACTTTGAAAATATGAAAAAAACACCGGATGCGCCAAAAGATGTTAAAAACGCGCGTATTTTAGCAATTTTAGGCGACAGCGTTACCACCGATCATATTTCACCCGCAGGTTCCATTAAAGCAGATAGTCCTGCCGGAAAATATTTAATTGCACACGGTATTTCAGTACAAGATTTTAATTCTTATGGTGCGCGTCGTGGTAATCATGAAGTAATGATGCGAGGCACATTTGCTAATATTCGTATTCGTAACGAAATGCTCGATAATGTGGAAGGTGGTTTTACAAAACATTTTCCTGATGGCGCGCTATTACCTATTTATGATGCCGCGATGAAATACCAGTTCGATAAAACATCGCTGGTTATTTTTGCGGGACAAGAATATGGCACAGGCTCTTCACGCGATTGGGCTGCCAAAGGCACGTTATTGCTCGGTGTTAAAGCGGTGATTGCTGAAAGTTTTGAACGTATTCACCGTTCAAATTTAATTGGCATGGGCGTATTGCCATTAGAATTTATGAATGGCATGACACGTAAAACTTTAAAACTTGATGGCTCAGAAATCATTTCTATTGCTGGCATTGCCCCTTTAGATAACGGCGGTTTACAACCCGGCAGTAAATTAAAGCTACAAATTACGCGTAATAATAACACATCAGAAACAATTGATGTGCACTGCCGCATCGATACGCAAAATGAATTGAGTTATTATCTGCATGGCGGCATTTTGCAGTATGTTTTAAGAAGTTTAAACGCATAATTTTATTTTACGGTCTCTCGTCGTCGCGTCATTGTGTTTGAATTGATGGCGAAGAGAGACTGTCGTCGCTATCTCCTGTAAAATAAGGAGTTGGATGTTGCCTGTTGCCTGGGTCCGCTGGGCGGCCTCGCCATTAACCCTGCAATACCGGCAGCAGAAACAGAAATGGCATCATTACGTTTGCGTATCTGATTTTCAGCAAATTCTTTCGTCGACACGCTGACTGGACGAGAATGAAGCCTTGTTAAAAATTCTAAGATTTCTTTACGAAGCGCTTCTTTGTTGCTCCTTGCATCACGAATTCTTGTAAGGATTCCTGCGATACTATCTGACGACATTACTTCAATTGTTTCACGCGCAGCATTTTCAGGAAATTCAAATGTCCTAATGAGATATGCAAATACACGTAATGCGCTTTGTCCATTCTGCTTATTCATTTGATGTTCGACAAATGTGGTTGTTTCTGGTGAAACAGGATTTCCTAAAAATTGTATTACAAATTGACGAGGGTTATCGATGTCTGTAGTTAGTAAAAATATAAGCGCAGTAGAAATTTGTTGGACTGTTTCAAGATGCAGAATTTCCCAACTCCTCGAAAACACTGATTTAAACAGTTCGCGATTATATGGTTGGCCAATTTTCTGGAATGCCCTGCAAAAAAGCGCCATTATTTTAGGAAACTGATCTGCATGATGGTCGCAAAGCGCTTCTAATTTATTTCGAAAAGCTGGAAAATTTATTTTTATGGCAATAAATTCATTTATCAGTGTCACAGGCACTTTTAATTCTAACAGTTTAAAAACGTCAGTGATTCTTTCATCTGTTAATTCACAAGCCGCTTTTAATACATCCAAAAATTTTTCTTTATTTGCATCAGCCAACATCGAAATTAATTCTCTCTTTCGATCAGATAATTCTGCAGTGAAGAGTGTGGTGTTTATCGCTTTAAAATCTTTATAAGAAAGTCTTGTGCCTTCGGTAATCTTATTGCGCAATTCGATTTTTGCCATAAGTCCATCTGGCGCTAACTCTCTTTGTGCGCGCTCTTCTTCTTCGGGTGATCTTTGGGGGCCAGGATTAAAATAGGCTTCAACTTTTGCTTTTAACAAAGTTTCTGGATTGCGGCTGTCATAGGCTGCCGCGAGTGCGGTGATAACTCTCGCGTTATTTTTTAATAATATAAGTTGCCTGCTATCAATATGCGGAAATTTAAATCTTAAATACGCCATAGCCTTGGTGATTTGAATAGCGGGAAAAATTTTTTGCCTGACTCTACAGTCGAAATAAAATTCGTCATAGACGTCGGAGTTTTCGCTTAAGTAAGCTTCACTATCTGGGCTGTTACTTCTCAGCGCAAAACTAATATCGGGAGCAAGACCATTATCTTTAATATTTCCTGGCACAATGCCATCAAATAATAGCCTCCCTGTTCTTATACAAAATTCAAGTAATATGTCGCGTAATAACATCGGATCTTGAATATTATTACCATCAAAAAAAGGACTAATTAATCCTGAGCCATACAGAGTTGCAAGGGGATATCTTGCTTCTGCGTTTGTGCTTACGCGTATCTCATTCAATATTCGCACTGTTCTTCTGGAAGAATTTACTTGTGCTATGAGCCTCACATCTTCTGACGTCAAAGCTAATGGGGTATACGCCTCAAGAGGAATTCTATAAACCAAATGCGTGCTTGCAGGATATGCAACATTCCCAAGTGTTTTGGCTTCAAGAAGTGTTGTTTCATAAACGATATTAAAAGTGCCATGACCTAAACATTTCCATTTTATGTTATTTGAATCAGTAAATTCTTTGTTGTAGGCATAAAAGTCTTCTTTATTGACAATGAAGTGTTCTTTGGTATGCATGGAATTGGGATTAGTGTGGTCTCCAGCCAACTCAGGTCGACTTGCCATATTAGGCGATATTACAAAACGAAGCTCAATTTCCTCATCATCTCGATCTCTATGAGTACCTGTATATATACCCTCGCATCCTTGTTTTGGATGCCATGTTATGCCATAGGCCACTATTGTTCCCTGAGATATCGTAGGTTCTGTCGCTGGTCGTTGAGGTAAAGAATCTCTGCTCATATGTGCAATCTCTAAATTAGGTGTTTTGTCGGTTTAACTGGTAAATATTAATAGCATATTAATTGGCGTTGGCGTATTGCCATTAGAATTTATGAATGAGATGGCGCGCAAAACATTATGAAATAAATTATTATTTGCATGGCGACACTTTGCAATATGTTTTAAGAAGTTTAAACACGTAAGACTATTTGCGGAAGAGAGCTGGGTTGTGGTCTATTGTTACTGCTGGTTGGCGGTCTGTTAGGTATCAATCCTGCAGTACAGACGACAGCAAAGGAGGCGGCATCATTGCGTTTATGCAGTTGGTTTGCAGCAAATATTTGAACTGCGTTAGGAAAAGCGGAATTCGGATTTGCTAAAAATGTTAAGAAATGCGAACGAACTTCATCGATCTCTTTTTTTATGTTAGTTGTAGCGCAATTCACAACCCATCTGACATGTTTTGATGCCATATTTTTTATTGCTTCGCGAGCGATATTCTCAGGAAAATTAAATATACTCATGAGGTATGTAAATGCAGTTAATGTAAATTTTCCATTTGCGTTAGCCCCATCTATTTGGTCTGTTACAAATGTAAATGTCTCCGACGAAACAGGACATTCTAGAGAATATTGTGCAACACGTGGACTGATGTTTTTAATTGCAAAAAACAGAAGCCTGCTCATAGTGTGTTGAATCGTCGGTAGGTTTAGCGCATCCAAAAATTCCGAAAGTAGAGTCGAGTCTGTTATTAAATTAAATACATTGCGTAAAAAATCCATTATGTTAGGAAATTGATTTTCATCGGACTCGAGACTTAGTTTTGCTAATTTTTGCGTGTATTGTCCAATGGTGTCCCTATGAATGTTATGATGTATAAATTGAATTATCAGCGGTTTTAACATTCCTAAAGAGTCATTCGACAGCTGACAGATATCAGTTAACCAAGCAGAGTACCATTTGCGTACTATGTTCAGCGCGTCTAAATGTGTGAGCTCCCAATGATCGACGAGATTCAAAATTAATTTTACTCTTCGATCGGTGAGCGTCCTGAAGATCATTGTATTTAACTCAGTAAATTGATCATAAGAATACTTATTTTCCGCGATAATTTTATTACGCAATTCAATTTTTGCCATTAATTCGTCTGGCGCCAAGTCTCTTCGCGCACACTCTTCTTCTTCAGACGATCTTTGGGAGTTGGGATTAAAATAGTCTTCCACTTTTGCTCTTGATAAGATTTCTGGGTTGTCATGGGCTGCCGCAAGGGCAGTAACTACTCTTTCATTGCCTTCTAATAGTTTGAATTGTCTGTGATCAATATTCGAATTCGGGCATTTAAATGATAAAAACGCCATAGCCCTATTGATTTGAATAGTGGGAAAATATTTCTGTTTAGTGCTATTTTTGTAAAACCATTCGGAATACAACAAAGGATTGGTAAGCAAGAAAGCTTCGCTATCCGGGCTACCACCTCTCAGTGCAAAACTAGCATCGTGTACAAGACCATTATCTTTAATATTTCCACTAATGCTATCAAATAGATCTCTCCCTGTTCTTACACCTAATTCAAGTGTTTTGTCACGTAATAATATCGGATCTTGAATATTATTACCCTCAAAAAAAGGAGCAATTAATCCTGAGTCATACAGAGTTGCAAGGGGATATCTTGCTTCCGCGTTTGTTTTTGTGCGTATTTCATTCAATAGTCGCACTGTTCTTTTGGCTGAATTTATTTTTGCAACGGTTCGGACATCTTCTGGTGCCAAAAGTAATGGGATATACGTTTCAAGAGGAATTCTGTAAACTAAGTGCTCGCCCGCAGGATATGTAACATTCCCAAGCGTTTTGTCTTCAAGAAGTGTTGTGTCATACACGATATTAAAATTACCACGACCCAAAATTTTCCATCTTATGTTATTTGAATCAGTAAATTCTCTGTTGTAGGCATAAAACTGATTTTGATTGACAATGAAACGTTTTGTGGTGTTCATGGGATTGGTATGGTCTCCAACCAATTCAGGTCGGCTTTCCATATTGGGTGGTATTACGAAAAACAGTTCAATTTCAACACCATTTTTTCTAAGAATGCCTTTATATCTACCTTCGTATCCAGGTTCAGGATCAGGACGCCATGTGATGCCGTAGGCTTCTATTGTTTCCTCAGATACTGTGGGGGTTGGCTTTGTTATTTGGGGTACCAATGGATCTCTGCTCATTTGCACAACCTTTAAATTAGATATTTTGTCAGTTTAAACAGCAAATATTAATGGCACATTAAATGAGCCAGATGAGGATGTCGGATTGTTTTTAATGACAATCGATGTACACTGTTGAAAAGACGGAGATGATATCCATGAATCGTTTTTACCTTATTTTTTTGATGTTTTTTGTTTGCATCACCATGACATTTGCCGATGAGCCGCTGCCAGCCGATCAAGCATTTGTATTTTCAGCAACAGCAAAAAATTATCAAATGATTTTATTACATTGGGAAATTGCACCCAATGATTATTTATATCAAAAACATTTTCATTTCAGTGTGATTAAACCTAACGATGTTATGTTGGGTGATCCGCTATATCCCAGCGATACGCAACCCTTAAAAACAAGTTTAGGCACATTTGATGTGTATTCGCATTCGCTCACAATTCCTATCCCCATTATCAATGCTACTGAAAAAAGCGTTGTTTTACAGGTGAATTATCAGGGTTGTTCGCATGCAGGATATTGTTATCCGCCCATTACAAAAAATGTGTCTATTAATTTAAGTGGTAATTATGGGCAATTTGTTGCGGGTGTTAGTAATCCCACAACACTGCTATCGCAAAATATATTACCAACGCAGAATAATAAAATGAAAATGTTGTTGGATAATCATTCACTTTTTCTCGTGATTTTAGGATTTTTAGGCTTCGGTCTTTTGTTATCATTAACGCCCTGCGTGTTACCGATGATCCCTATTTTATCCAGCATGATTGTGGGGCGTGAAAAAATAACGCACGCGCATGCGTTTTTATTGTCGTTGTTCTATGTATTGGGCATGGCGATAACCTATGCAATTGCCGGTATTTTATTCGGACTTTTGGGCAGTAATGTGCAAGTATTTTTTCAACAACCGTGGATTATTGTCAGCTTTAGTTTTTTATTTATCGCAATGGCGTTGTCATTATTTGGTTTATACAACATTCAATTACCGGAAAAGTTGCGCAGCGCAATTGCATCCACCAGTCATCATCAAAAACGCGGCACTTATTTTGGTGCTGCAATTATGGGTGTTTTATCCACTTTGATTTTATCGCCGTGTGTCACGCCACCCCTTGTTGCGGTGTTGGGTTTTATCAGTCAAACGGGAAATGCCGCTTTGGGCGGTGTTGCTTTATTTGCAATGGGTATTGGCATGGGCGCACCACTATTATTAATTGGTGCTTTGGGTTCGCGTGTTTTGCCGAAATCCGGCGCCTGGATGAATACCGTTAAAAATATTATGGGTATTTTTATGCTGGGTGTAGCGGTTTTTATGCTGCAGCGCGTGTTGTCTGGAATGATAACCATGTTTTTATGGGCAGGATTATGCATGGGTACTGCATTGTATTTTGGTGCTTTAAGTACCGCGCAAACGCCATGGATGATGGTTAAAAAAGCAATTGGACTTTTATTTTTCGTGTATGGTATTTTACTGGCTGTCGGCGCCTATCACGGTAATACCAATCCGCTGGATGGTTTGAAATTATCAAATCAATGTGAACAAAAACAGTCATTGTCATTTCAATCAGTGAGTTCAGTATCAGATATTGACACCGCCATTCAAGCCGCCAATGGCAAGCCTGTTTTACTCGATTTTTCAGCAGATTGGTGCGTGGCTTGCAAAGAACTGAACGCACTGACGTTTGAAAATCCCGCAGTACAGGCACAATTAGCACATTTTGTTTTATTGCGCGCTGACGTCACCAAAAATTCAATGGACGATCAATTGCTGGAACAACATTATGGCGTCGTCGCGCCACCCACCGTGTTGTTTTTTCAAAATAACGCAGAAATTCCAGATTCGCGTGTTATTGGCTTTTTGCCCGCTGAGATGTTTTTAAAGCGGTTGAATTTGATTCATTAGGTGTGATGTAACGGATAACCTGGTTTTAAGGTTTTTAAAAACTCACTCACGGGGATGCAATAAATCCCAGCTATTTTTAAGCGATCCCGTCCGCGATATAACAAAAGCGGTGTTGCTTCGGGATAATCAATGCAAAATTCTTGCAGTCCTCGTAAATCCGATGGAGTTACCTTTGTATTATTTTTTACTTCAATGGCATAAAACGTGTTCTCACCATAGACAATAAAATCTACTTCAAGACCATTTCGCGTGTGCCAATAGGAAATTGTGTGTGACGAACCTTGATAATCATTCCATGCGCGTAAATGCTGTGCGACCAAGCCTTCTAATGCAGCACCTTGAATTTCAGTTTCTACATCCATAGGACCTTTTGCGCGCAGAAAATAAAATACGCCTGCATCAAAATAATAAAATTTATGATGTGTTATCAAGTTACGTTTTGCGCGACGCGAAAAAACCGGCAATTGAAAGCTCAGCAATAAATCTTCCAGCACGCTTAAATATCCCTCAGCCGATGCGCGAGATACTTGGCATTCGCGTGCAATATTACTGAGATTTAAAATACCAGCATGTGAAAAACTGATTGCTTCTAAAAAACGTGCAAAATGACCGATATTTCGCACTAAGCTTTCTGTTTGCACTTCTTCTTTTAAATACAAAGCGAGATAGGCTCTTAAAAAATCTGCAGGGGTTTGACTGGCGAATGCGCCTGGCAGCAATCCATATTGTAACGCATTTTCAAGCTTAAACTCATTGTCGAGCTCTGCCGCCATGAAGGGATGCATATGTCGCATGATGGCACGACCCGCTAATAAATCAACACCAGCACGTTTTAATTTTCGCGAAGAAGAACCGGTTAAAATAAATTGCCATCCTCGTTTCATTTCAATTAAGCGATGTACGACAGATAGAATCTCCGGCACTTTTTGTACTTCATCAATGATGATTTGTTTCTGTTGCGTGCCCAGAACGATCTGCTCTAAATGCTCAGGATTGGTTAAGTACGTGCGAAGTGTTGCAGTATCAAGTAAGTCAATACGTAAGGCTTCAGGCATACTTGCCTCAAGCCAGGTTGATTTACCGGCTCCCCGCGGTCCCAATAAAAAAAAGCTTTGCGGAGGAATATTTAAAAAACGATTAATCAGTAACATAGAAAAATACCCATGCAAAATTCATGTGATATATGAATTTTAGCAGTATTTTTTCATATTTCATATGAATTATTTCTGCAGCGCTATAATTTACGAAAAAATTATTCCATAGATTGCTTGAGTTGCTGATATCTAACAGCATCTTCTTTTAAAATACAGGAACTGGACATTATCTTGCAATTAATGCAAAATGCGCTATGAATAGGAATATTCACCCTTTTGACATGAGTGCCGAAGGATATCAGTAATTACTAAACTCAGCAAACTTACCGGAGTAACCCGTGGATACTCGTAAAATCAAAAAATTGATCGAGCTCGTTAAAGAAACAGGTATTGGTGAATTAGAAGTAAAATCAGGTGATGATTCTGTTCGAATTAATTGTCAAATTAACACCATGCCGACTTTCACGCATATGCCAGCGTCTGCGCAACCAGCACCCGCCGTTCTTGCAGCACCTATCACGGAAACAGCAACACCTGCTGCACCCAAAAAACCCGCACACATCGAAGGCCATCAAATGAAATCGCCCATGGTTGGCACGGTCTATTTAAGTGGCACACCCGGCAAACCGCCTTTTGTCAGCGTGGGACAAAAAGTCCAAGTGGGTGACACGCTTTGTTTAATTGAAGCAATGAAAATGTTTAATAAAATCGAAGCGGACAAAGCGGGCACCATCAGCGCGCGATTGGTTGAGAACGAACAACCCGTTGAATATGATCAACCGTTGTTTATCATCGAGACGGAGTAATTGATGTTCAAAAAAGTCCTCATCGCTAACCGCGGTGAAATTGCATTACGCATTCATCGCGCTTGCAAAGAATTAAATATTAAAACAGTCGCTGTTTATTCTACGGCTGATCAAAATCTTATGCATGTGAAATTAGCGGATGAATCGGTTTGTATTGGCCCCGCGAGTTCTGCGCAAAGTTATTTGAGTATTCCCGCAGTGATTAGTGCCGCTGAAATTGCGCACGTCGATGCCATTCATCCTGGTTATGGTTTTTTAGCAGAAAATGCAGATTTTGCAGAACGTGTCGAACAAAGTGGGTTTGCATTTATTGGTCCAAAAGCTGAGACCATTCAATTAATGGGAAATAAAGTCTCAGCGATTAATGTGATGCGCGCAGCAGGTATACCTTGTATTCCAGGTTCAAACGGTGCGTTAGCAGATGATGATGAAGCCAACATTGCGATCGCTAAAAAGATTGGTTTTCCTGTGATTATTAAAGCTTCAGGCGGTGGCGGTGGTCGCGGCATGCGTGTTGTCCGTGAAGAGTCTGAATTATTAAATGCAATTGCAATGACAAAAACAGAAGCAGGTGCTGCATTTAATAACGATGAAGTTTACATGGAAAAGTTTTTAGAAAACCCCCGGCATATTGAAATTCAAGTATTAGGTGACGGACAAGGAAATGCGATTCATTTGGGTGAGCGTGATTGCTCTATGCAACGTCGTCATCAAAAAATTTTAGAAGAAGCGCCTGCGCCGGGAATTACACCCGCGCAACGCAAAAAGATCGGTGATTTATGCGTAAAAGCATGCATTGATATTAATTATCGCGGCGCTGGCACGTTTGAATTTTTATTTGAGAACGGTGAATTTTATTTTATTGAAATGAATACGCGCGTGCAGGTTGAGCATCCTGTGACAGAAATGGTGACCGGCATTGATATTGTTAAAGCGCAAATTCGCATTGCCGCGGGACAAAAATTACAATACAAACAAGAAGACATTCGCTGGAATGGACATGCAATTGAGTGTCGCATTAACGCCGAAGATCCTTTCACATTTTTGCCATGTCCCGGCACGATTAATGTGTATCATGCACCTGGCGGTATGGGTGTGCGTTTGGATTCGCATATCTATACAGGTTACAAAGTGCCCCCGTATTATGATTCGCTGATTGGAAAATTAATTGTACATGCGATGACGCGTGAAAATGCCATCGCACGCATGCGAAATGCATTAGAAGAAACAGTGATTGAAGGCATAAAAACCAACATTCCATTGCATCAAGAGTTAATGGACGATGAAGATTTTCGCAAGACAGCGCAGAACATACATTATTTAGAAAAGAAACTTAAATCAGTTTAGAGGCCGAGCGTGAGCGAATGCGAAATTCCATGCGAAGCAATAACCTATAATTAACTACGAGCTGCGACAGAAGATCACTTCATGCCAACCCACTTCCAAATCTCCGTTACCATCACACCTGAATTTATTGAAAAATTATCTGATATTTTTTTTGATTTTGGCGCAGAAGCTGTCACGATGACTGACGCAAAAGACGAACCCTTGTTTCAATTGTTGCCCGAAGATAATCCCCATTGGCAACACACCACGCTGCATGCACTATTTGACGAATCCGCTTTGTTAGAGAATATTATTTTTGATATCAAAAATAATTATGACGAATTTCAATCATTGGATTTTTATATTGAAAAATTTGCGCCAAAAGATTGGGTTTCAGAAACACAAAAACACTTTCGGATGCAGCAATTTGGCAAAGTATTGTGGGTGTGTCCGCAATGGGAAAAAGCGTCTTTTCAAGCCTCGCGTCATAAAAAAGACCCTGTAATATTTATCGAACCTGGATTGGCATTTGGTACAGGCACACATCCCACCACGCAATTATGTTTAACATGGCTTGCAACGCATTCCCTTAAAAAACACTGTGTGATCGATTATGGATGTGGTTCAGGTATTTTAGCATTAGGTGCATTAGCGCTGGGTGCAAAAACGGTATGGTCGACTGATCATGATCAACAAGCATTAATTTCTACAGAAAATAATGCCAAATATAATGTATTCAAAAATAAATTATATATTGTGAATACGGATGATATTAAATCTGCGCGCGCAGATATTATTGTTGCGAATATTTTAGCAAATCCATTAATTACACTGATGCCTGTATTGACGGAATTGTTATTGCCAAAAGGAAAATTAATTTTATCGGGTATATTGACAGATGATGCGGCGCGTGTTGCTGATGCGTATCAAAATTATTTTACAAAAATAGATATAAAGCAAAAAGATGAATGGGTGTTGATAGAGTTTCAAAAAATATAAGAAGTTATGAAGAATGCTGGATGTTGAGCTCACTGCAAAACGCGCGCCCTACCGGGACGCGCTTCTGTGGCGCTTCGATTTTAATGCAGTGCTTGTTGCGAAGATCTACGGAAGCGCATCCCGGTAGGGTGCGCGTGAATAAAATATGAAAACAAAAATCCTTTCCATTCTCTGCACTCGCCCCTCAGCCATCAAAATGGCGCCTATCGTTCATGCCTTAAAAAACAATTCTAACTTTGAAAGTATCGTGTGTGTCACAGGACAGCATCGAGAAATGTTGGATCAGGTTTTAAACTTATTTGAAATCATCCCGCACTATGATTTAAATATCATGAAAGAGAATCAAGATTTATATTCTGTGACAACGAGTGTTTTAAACAGCTTAAAAACAGTATTAAACGATGTAAAACCCGACTGTATTTTGGTGCAAGGTGATACGACATCGACCATGGCATCCGCACTCGCGGCTTTTTATCAAAAAATACCGGTGATGCATGTTGAAGCAGGGTTACGCACTCATGATATTTATGCGCCGTTTCCAGAAGAAGTGAATCGCGCGATGACAACGCGCATTGCGCATTATCATTTTGCACCCACTCACATTGCTAAACAAAATTTAATCCGTGAAAATATCGATGACAAGCATATTTTTGTGACCGGAAATACAGTGATTGATGCGTTACTGTGGGCGCGCAACAAAGTCAATCACCAATCAGATTGGTCAGACAGCATCGGATGTGATGTTCAAAATTTAATTCATCAACATAAAAAAATAATTTTAATCACCGGACATCGACGTGAAAATTTTGGTGACGGTTTTAAAAATACATGTACAGCATTAAAAATATTGGCGGAACGAAATCCTGATTGGCATTTTATTTATCCTGTGCATTTAAATCCCAATGTACAAAAACCGGTAAATGACATGTTAAGCAATATTCCTAATTTTTATCTGACAAAACCATTAGAATACGCGCCATTTGTTTACCTGATGGATAAAGCAAAAATAATTATCACTGATTCTGGTGGCATTCAAGAAGAAGCGCCATCGTTGGGAAAACCCGTGTTGGTGACGCGTGCTGTCACAGAACGACCTGAAGGTGTGCTGGCTGGCGTTGTTGTTTTGGTGGGCACTGACATTCAAAAAATTATTACTGAGACAGAAGGTTTAATGCACGACGAAAATCGCTATGCTACCATGTCCGCAATTGCTAATCCTTATGGTGATGGCCAATCAGCAGCGCGTATAGTGGCGATACTAGAGCGCGTATTTAACATCACTTCTATGGAACCTTCGTATGCTACCGACTTCGTATATTGAAACTTACAAAGATCAAATCATTTTAGTGACCGGCGGCGCCGGCGCGATCGGCTCTAATTTGGTGCGCGCACTAGCCAATGCGGGTGCGAAAAAAGTAATTATTCTCGATAATTTATTTTCATCGTATGCATGGAATATTCCCAATTTACCGAACGTGCTTTTTGTGAATGGCGATATTACCAATGACGTCGATTTAAAACGCGTGTTTAATGAAAAGCCTTCTTACATTTTTCATCTAGCCGCATTTTTTGCAAATCAAAATTCTGTGGATTATCCTGAAAAAGATTTGTTGGTCAGCGGACTCGGCACAATTAAAATGCTGGAATACGCAGTTTTAATTGGTGGTATCAAAAGATTTGTCTACGCCGGTTCTGGTTGTGCGATTTACGGTGCACAAGCACCATTGCCATTGAAAGAAGATTTTATTTCATTGCATCTAAGCACGCCGTATCAAATTTCTAAAATGACCGGTGAGTTATATTGTAATTTTTATCATCATCATTACGATTTACCCATCGTGAAAACACGCTTTTTTAATTCATATGGCCCTGGTGAAGTGCCTGGACAATATCGCAATGTGATTCCGAATTTTATTTATTGGGCGATGAAAGGTCAGCCGTTGCCGATCACTGGTACTGGGAAAATGACGCGCGATTTTACGTACGTCTCAGATATTGTTGATGCATTATTACGCGCAGGTTATTACGACAGTGTTATCGGCGAGGAAATGAATATTGCCTCTGGTGAGGAAACTGAAATTGTCGCCATGGCGGAAATGGTGAATGAATACACGGGAAATAAAGCGGGAATTGCTTTTACTGATAAACGCAAATGGGATACCAAATCGCGATTAAAAGCGAGCATAGATAAAGCGCGTGATTTAATGGGCTATGATCCAAAAACAAATTTTCAACAAGGATTGCCCACGGTCATTCATTGGTTCCGTAACAATTGGGATTTAATTAATCGTGACGCAGAATTTCCACCCGGCATGTCATCAGCCGTGAAAAATTATGTATTAGCACAAGATAAAAAAGAAGTGCTCGTATAGCGATGCAATTGATGTGATCGATGCGAGCACCGAAACAGCGAGTTCGATATGACTGCAAAACAATATGAACTTGATAGCGAGTGGGAACTTGGATGTGTCTTTTTTCACCCTCGCGCAGCCGTGCAAACAAAAAATTTCTCTGTAACCTCCGCGAGGGTGAAAAATGATACGTCCAAGTAACCCACGAGCAGCTCGATAAAGATGCAGTCATATCGAACGAACGGCTAAAAATACACCCATAAAAAAAATCAAAGCGCACCCATGAAACAAATCATCCAAAATTACAAAACCGGCAAAGTCACCTTAGAAAATGTGCCCGTACCTCGCTGCGGATCAAAATCCATCCTCGTCCGCAATTGCCATTCCCTCATCAGCATCGGCACAGAAAAATCAACCATAGAACTCGGCAAAAAATCATTAATCGGCAAAGCAAAAGCTCGCCCCGATTTAGTCAAACGATTTATTGAAAAAGCAAAAAACGAAGGATTTGTAAAAACATTTTCAGAAGCCATGGGTCGACTCGATACACCAACACCACTTGGTTATAGTTGCGCTGGCATTGTGGTTGAAGCAGGTATTCATGCACATGAATTTTTGCCAGGTGATCGTGTTGCCTGCATCGGGCAAGGTTTTGCGTCGCACGCCGATTATATTTCTGTACCAATTAATCTTGCTGTGAAATTACCTGATGATGTTTCAACAGAATCCGCTGCATTTGGTATGTTGGGTTGTATTGCGCTCCATGGCATTCGTTCAGCCAATTTAACATTTGGATCAACAGTTGCAGTGGTTGGTTTAGGATTGTTAGGACAGCTCACCGTTCAATTATTAAAAGCCTATGGTTGTAGTGTTTTTGCATTCGATGTAAATGCCGAAAAAATTCAGATGGCTAAAAATAATGGTGCTGAATTTGCGCATCATGAAGCTTCTTTATTTCAAAACACAGTCATTTCAGCAACGCAGAATCACGGTGTTGATGCAGTTATTATTACCGCTGCAACACATTCGAGTGAGCCTGTTGATTTTGCGATTCAATTGTCGCGTCAAAAAGGAAAAATTGTAGTTGTCGGTGTTGCAGATATTCATCCCAATCGCAACGAGCTATGGCATAAAGAGTTGGAATTAATTGTTTCAAAAGCCGCAGGCCCAGGTTCAATTAATGACAGCTATGAAAAAGATGGCGTTGATTATCCAATTGAGTTAGCACGATGGACTGAAAATCGTAATCTTCAAGAATTTATTCGATTATTGTCAAAAAAATTAATTGATGTGTCATCACTGATTACCGAAAAATACGCTATTGAAAATGCAGAAACGGTTTATGATACTTTTTTAAAAAATAAATTAATAAATCCTGTGGGTTTATTATTTGAATATCCCAATTCAGTGGAAATTACACGACAATTAATAGCGCATGAAAAACCCAGTAAAAAAAATACAGTCAATCTAAGCGTAATTGGTGCGGGCTTATATGGCAAAGCTGTTTTTTTACCCGCATTAAAAAAATGCAAGCATGTGACTCTCAATACATTAGTTACAAACTCTGGTGTGAGCGCGCAACATAACGCAAAACGATTTGGATTTGCAGCGTGCGCGACAGAATTAAATACAGTATTCAATGATTCAACTACGGATGCGCTGATTGCATTAACGCCGCACAGTCAACATGCCGCATTGATTTTAAAATCAATCCAATCAAAAAAATCATTGTTGATTGAAAAACCTTTGTGTATTAACGAACAAGAATTATTAGATATTATTTCCGCCTACAATCAACAAAATGAAAAATCTGTTTTGATGGTGGGGCATAATCGTCGTTTTTCGCCGCATGCATTAAAAATAAAATCGTGGTTAAGTCATCGTGTGAACCCTGCTGTTTTAAGTTATCGTGTCAATGCCGGAAAAATACCCGCAGAACATTGGGTGCATAGTGATCGCGAAGGACGCAGTCGCATCGTGGGCGAAATGACACATTTTATTGATTTAATGCAATATGTATTGCAAGAAAATCCGGTCAGCGTTTTTGCACAAAAGGTGTCTGGTGATAATAAATCTATTGTAAATAATGATAATTGTGTTGTCAGTATTCAATTCTCAAAAGGCTCGATTGCTTCATTGATTTATACCGCTGTTGGCAATCGCTCATTGAATCGCGAATACCTTGAAATATTTTTTGATGAAAAAACGATTTTATCTACTGATTTTCGCATATCTCAATTCATTGCTGGCAAGCATTCTGAAAAATTTAAAACGTCCAAACAAGAAATGGGTTATCAAGAAGAAATAAATGCCTTTATTAATTGCGTGCTTGGAAAAAGCGATAACATTTCATTAAATGACACATTTATTTCTATGCAAGCTGTTTTTGCGATTGAGAAATCGTTGGCAAAAAATGAGGTGCTTGAACTTTCGCACTCACTGACGTGAGCGCCTCTAAACTTTGTCACTGGCACAAACCATCAGCAAGCACGTACCAGTGAGATAGTTTAGAAGCAGGAGCAAAAGCGAGCGCGAATTTCACAGAGATCAATTTTATGAAACATATTTTATTAATAACAGATTCCTACCCCCCCGAAATTCGCTCCGCATCCCATTTAATGCTGGAATTAGCGGAAGAATTAACACACCGTGGTTATCAAGTGACGGTTGTGACATGTTGGCCGCAATATAACCTAGATCCCGATGATGCGCAGGCTTTTTCAGAAGTCATGATGGAAAAAAATATCCGCGTAATTCGCATCAAACACATGGCACATCATCAAGTACATTTTATCATCCGTGGCATCGCACAATTATTATTGCCCTACTTGTTTATTCGAAAAATAAAAAAAATGATAAAAGAAAAAGTAGATGCTGTGATTGTGTATAGTCCACCATTGCCATTAGCATTTGTGGGCGCATGGGCGAAAAAATCATTACAAGCGAAATTTATTTTAAATGTCCAAGATCTTTTTCCGCAAAATGCAATTGATTTAGGTGTTCTTAAAAATAAAGCCACTATCACATTTTTTCAATGGATAGAAAAGTGGAGTTATAAAAAAGCAGATGTGATAACAACTCACTCACAAGGCAATAAAGATTTATTAATAGCGTGTTATCCTGAAATAAAAAATAAATGTATTGTTTTACATAATTGGGTTGATATTACAGCGCATCAACCAGCAGCTACAAGCAAAGATTATCGTGAATTATTTCAATTACAAAATAAATTTGTGGCAGTGTTTGCCGGTGTTATTGGCCCATCTCAGAATCTGGCACTTTTAATTGAAGCGGCCATGCAAGTGCAACATCTTAAAGATCTTTGTTTTTTAATTGTGGGCGATGGTGCTGAGAAAAAAAAGCTGGAAGAAATGACTGCAAAAAATAATTTAAGTAATGTGATGTTTAAGCCGTTTATTAGTCGTGATTATTATGCAGATTTATTAAAAGCCTGTGACTTCGGCTTGGTTTCACTCAGCGCTAAAAATAAAACGCCGGTCGTGCCAGGAAAAATTTTAGGTTATATGGCAGCAGGTTTGCCCGTCGTTGCATTTTTAAATAAAGAAAGTGATGGTCATGAGATTATTCGTGAAGCAGCATGTGGCTATTCTGTTGCTTCCGATAATGTATCTGACGTTGTTGAGGTTATTACAAAAGCGTATGAATTAAAAGATCAGTGCAAAAAATTGGGTGATGCTGGATTGCAGTATGTGAAAAATCATTTCTCGAAGGAAGCTTGTGTTGGCCAAATAGAATCTTTTTTATAAGTGCTTCAGTCTTCGTAGAGACGTCGATTTATCGCGTCTCAGATCTTCGATGCACAGTGATGTATGGTAAATATACCTAACCAGCTTGCTACTTTCAGACAGCGAGGTTGATCGAAAATCTGAGACGCGATAAATCGACGTCTCTACGAAAAAACACGGTATTTCATTTTATTTTATTTCGTTTATAGTTATCCAAAAAAGAGGTATTTATGATTGATCCTAAAAACATAAACGACATTATTCAAAATGTATTTGACGCCATGCCACAAGGCTTAAAAAATATGCCCAGCGATATGCGGCATAATTTTCGTGCCGCGATACAAGGTGTTTTTGAAAAATTAGATTTAGTAACGCGCGAAGAATTTGATGCGCAACGGCGCGTGTTATTGCGCACACGTGAAAAACTTGAAGCGCTAGAAAAGCAATTACTCGACAGAGAATCACGCGCATAAGCACACCAATCTTGCCAGGGAGCCGCGCGCATTAGCGGGCGAAATAAAAATCATGTCACTCGCCATCGTCCACAGTCGTGCGAATTTGGGCATGAACGCGCCACTGGTGACAATCGAGGTCCATTTATCTCCTGGATTACCTGGATTAAGCATCGTCGGATTGCCTGAAAAAGCAGTCAAAGAAAGCAAAGATCGCGTACGCAGCGCAATTATTAATAATGGTTTCGAATTCCCAACGCGTCGCATCGTCATTAATTTAGCACCTGCCGATTTACCCAAAGAAGGCGGACGTTTTGACTTACCGATTGCGTTAGGTATTTTAGCAGCACACGATCAAATCCCTAAAGATCGTTTAACAGATTATGAAATTGTGGGTGAATTAACATTAACCGGCGTTATTAATTCAGTCAAAGGTGTTTTACCGATGGCATTGATGACGCATGAATTTAAACGTTCATTGATTTTGCCTAAAGCCAATGCACAAGAAGCGTCTTTAGCAAACGGATTAACTGTATTTATTGCAGAAAATTTGAGATCTGTTTGTGCGCATATTACTGGACAAAAACCCTTAGAAAAATTTGCTTCATACTCATGTAATGCTACACAATTACAAGCATACCCTGATCTCGCAGATGTGCGCGGACAAGTGCATGCAAAACGTGCATTAGAGATTGCAGCAGCGGGTGGCCACAGTGTTTTATTTAAAGGGCCACCGGGCACTGGAAAAACCATGCTATCCAGTCGATTGCCAGGTATTTTGCCTGAAATGACGAATTTGGAATCACAAGCGACAGCGGTTGTTTACTCAGTCAGTAACCAAGGTTTTAGTGCGGATAATTGGAAAAAACGCCCTTTTCGATCGCCACATCACACCGCCTCATCAGTGGCATTGGTGGGTGGTGGTAGCCCGCCAAAACCAGGCGAAATTTCACTCGCACATAATGGCGTTTTATTTTTAGATGAATTGCCGGAATTTAATCGCCATGTATTAGAAGCATTGCGTGAACCATTAGAAGCGGGTGTTGTTACAATTTCGCGTGCTGCCAGGCAGGAAATATTTCCCTCGCGTTTTCAATTTATCGCAGCGATGAATCCTTGTCCGTGCGGTTATTATGGTGATCCCAGTGGTCGTTGCCGATGTTCTTCAGAACAAGTGATGGCTTATCAAAATAAATTATCAGGGCCATTACTTGATCGTATTGATATGCACGTAACCGTGCCGCAATTACCTGCAACGGTGATATTAGATCAGTCGCAAGAAAAAGCAGAATCGAGTGCAGTAGTGCGAGAACGTGTTTTAGCAGCGCGCGACAAACAACAAAAGCGTTCGAAATGTACAAATGCACAATTAATTGGCGAACACGTGATGCAACATTGTAGCGTTGAAAAAAATGATTTTATTTTCTTAGAAAATGCGATGGTTAAATTAGGATTATCAGCTCGCGCTTACCATCGTATTTTAAAATTATCTCGCACCATTGCAGATCTTGATAATGCCGATCAAATTACGCAAAAACACTTGCAAGAAGCGTTGAGTTATCGATTGGTGAAGGTGGATGGTTATGGCGGAAAATGATAGAATTACAAAAAAATTACTCAGACCATTTAATAAAAAACTGTTAAAAGAGGATTTTAGAAAATTGGGCGTCAATTTAATCACGGCAAGCATTGTGGGTGGGCTCATTACACATGCCGCGAGAATGACCCCCGTGGGCAGTATGTTAATTGGTTTAACAGGTATTGCCGGATTTGTTTTTACTCTGACCGGGCTTCATCGGGCGGATGATTAGGAAAAGGGGTTGGTTTATGGCAGCAACAATAAGCACAATAATTATCATGATCGTTCTTGTTTTATATGCGACCATTGGTAGCTACATCATTATTGTGGGCGACAGAGAAGAGTCTAGACAAAACAAAGCGCGGAAAGCTGAAAAAGAAAAAGCAGAACGTAAGATTATATTACTGTCTTAATATTTAGCGCCCGTAGCTCAGTTGGATAGAGTATTGGTTTCCGAAACCAAGGGTCGTGGGTTCGAATCCCGCCGGGCGCACTATCTTTTCATTTCTTCTAACACATCAAACAACAACGCCGGCAATTTCAACAATTTTTCAAGATCTTTTCGAAAATCAAACCGTTGTTTGCGCATCCATTTTGTCATAAACGGTTTTGCAGTTTCCCACAAATCTAAATCGGGATAGAGTTTTCTACCCAAACTTTCAATATAAAATAATGTTTTTTGCAGCAACATTAATTGCGGCTGCACGGTCATATTAAAACGTTCTGCGGTTTGAAATAATTTTAATAATAATTGCCCAAATGAAATTTCAGACAACGGTTTTTCAAAAATCGGTTCGCAGACAGTGCGAATAGCAGACTCAAATTCATCGACGCGGGTGTCGCGTGAAACCCATCCCGATTCAATATGTAATTGCGCCACCTTTTTATAATCACGCGATAAAAAAGCCAATATATTTTGCGCCAAATAATTTTGATCAATGGGTGAGAGTGTTCCCATAATGCCAAAATCAACACCTAAGTAACGCGGATTATCAGGATCGGTAATATCAATAAATAAATTACCGGGATGCATATCGGCATGAAAAAAAGCATCACGAAACACTTGTGTGAAGAAAATCTCAACACCATATTCGGATAATTTTTTTAAATTAACATTATTTTTTTTAAGTGTTTCAATATCGGAAATTTGAACGCCATAAATGCGCTCCATAGTCATAACACGATCGCGTGTATAACTCCAATAGATTTTCGGGACAGTCATCACCTCAGAATTCTCAAAATTACGGCGCAGCTGTGACGCATTGGCTGCTTCACGCATTAAATCCAATTCATCAATAATTGTTTTTTCAAATTCGCATACCACGGCTTTTGCGCGCAAACGTTTGCCATGCTTCCAAAATTTTTCAATAAGACTTGCTGCCAATTTTAAAACGGCAATATCGTGACGAATGGTTTTTTCAATACGCGGGCGAATAATCTTAACCACCACATCTTCGCCTGTTTTTAAAGTCGCCGCATGCACCTGTGCAATGGATGCAGAAGCTAATGGTTTTCTATCAAATGTTGCATATATGTCGTCAATATTCTTCTTAAAAGCGCACTCGATTTTTTCAACAGCCAGATCACTCGAAAAGGGCGTTACACGATCTTGTAGTTTTTCTAATTCTGCAATAATGTCCTCTGGAATTAAATCAGAACGTGTTGATAATAATTGCCCGAATTTAACGTAAATGGGGCCCAGTTGTTCGAGCGCGAGTCGTATCGATTCACCGCGCGAATGATGTTTGTTGTGAAAACTGAGCGGATTTAAATAAGATAATTTTCGTAAAATGGTTGAACGTTTGCTGATAACACGTCGATTAACGGTGTGTTGTGAAAACACAGCAAAGATTTTGCATAATCGAAAAAGAGTTTTCATCGTAGCATTCTCGCTTCAAGCCGCTCTACATCATCACGCAATTTTGTAACGTCTTCATAAAATCGTTCAGCTTGTTTGTGAGAGACCAAATTTTTCGTTTCATAATGAATGTATTCTTTGGTTTGGTTTTCGATATTCTGTGCTGATTTTTTTAAATACGCACGCGTATTTTTTAAATGGAAACATAATTTATGCGCGATTGAGTCGCCGACATAATGTGATAACTTTTCTTCAAAATCAATATCGATATTTTTAAAAGCGTCGCGTAATACTTCAATATTATGTGTATTGCCCTCAACATCAATAGGGTAATTGAACAGTGTTTTTGTGTCCGCGCCTTTTATAAAAATATGTAAAAAATGATTGAATGAACCAGTAATAGTCGTATTCACTTTACCTGTGTATTTTGTGTGAAATTGCAAACCGTGTGAGCTTGGCATAATAAAAAAATGCATGCGCCAATCGTCGCAATGAATTTCGATGACTTGATTTTTAAGTGTAGCGATTTTTCTCAGCGCATCGGGATCAGCTTTGATCGCGAGATTAATTATCGTTTCTAGTGCCGACAAAAATAATGTTAAGATCAATAATATCTCCAAAGATGTTTGCTGCGAACCACGCGCACCCTGCCGGGATGCGCTTCTGTAGATCTTCGCACAAGCACAGCACCAGAATCGAAGCGCTACGGAAGCATACCCGGCAGGGTGTGTGCGTCAGTATTTAAATCCTCGATGCACCGCCACAATCCCGCCCGATAAATTATGTACATCCACATTTTCAAAACCCACATTCTGCATCATGTTTTTCAGTGTTTCTTGATCGGGATGCATGCGTATTGATTCTGCAAGATAACGGTAACTATCGGCATCATTTAATATTTTCTTTCCCAGCCAAGGTAAAATTTTAAATGAATAAGCATCATAAACGGGTTTTAATCCAGGCAGCGTGGGTTTTGAAAATTCTAAAATTAATGCACGACCACCGGGTTTTAAAACACGAAACATCGATCGCAATGCAGCCTCTTTGTCAGTGACGTTTCGTAACCCAAATCCAATAATTAAGCGATCAAATGTATTGTCTGCGAAGGGTAACATTTCTGCGTTGGCTTGCGTAAATGCGATATTCTCAAATATCCCTTTATCAATCATTCGATCGCGACCGATTGATAACATGCTGCTGTTGATGTCTGATAAAATAACTTTACCTGTTTTACCGATTTTTTCGCTGATTTTTGCAGTTAAATCACCCGTGCCACCGGCAATATCCAGGATGACCTGTCCTTTATGAACACCCAGTAAATCAATCGCCATTTTTTTCCATAGGCGATGAATGCCAAGCGACATCAAATCATTCATCACATCATATTTTTCTGCAACAGAGTGAAATACATCAGCGACGCGATGTGCTTTTTCATTGATATGTACTTCAGTAAAACCGAAGTGTGTTTTGTCGTTGTTACTTTCTTTTTTCATGCGGGCATCATAGCGTAAGATGCGTGATGGATAAAGCTTGCTGGTTTTCGACGCCTGAACTATACTCCCAGCATCTCAATGACAAGCGGGGCTGTTTCTGATGACAACAACGACACTTGATGATTTGTCGGTATCCGTAACGAAAAAAAATACCCTGTTTCAACGTATTCAACCCTCGTTAGTCGTTTTCTCCGCTTCACTTTTTTTCTTTTTTGAATTCTTGCAAATGAACATGTTCAATGCGCTGGATCCTTCATTGTATAAAGCATTTCATTTGACCAATTCCACGCAATTGGGTCAGCTATCTGCTTTCTTCATGTACTCCATGGTTTTCTTTTTGTTTCCTGCAGGCATGATCCTGGATCGTTTTTCAACCAAAAAAGTCATTATGGCGTCAATGTTTTCTTGCATCACATTTGTTTTTTTATTTTCATTAACGACGACATTATGGCAGGGCGAACTATGCCGATTAATGACAGGTATCGGTGATGCATTTTGCTTGTTGGGATGTGTTCGATTGGGTTCGCGCTGGTTTCCACCCAAACATATGGCGCTGGTAGTTGGTTTAATCGTTACTTTCGCAATGATTGGCGGAATGGTTGCGCAAACACCATTGACTGAACTCGTTAAAATGGTTGGCTGGAGGACTGCGTTACGCATTGATGCGGCAAGCGGTATCGTGATGTTGGTAATCATATTAATTTGTGTGCGTGATTTTCCAGCGGGTAAAAAAGCATTTTTTGAAGCATCGTATGCATCGTTGGAAAAATTAGGTTTTTTTACAGCGCTTCGCCGCACAGTGGCCAATTCACAAAATTGGTTAGGTGGTCTTTATGTGTCATTGGTCAATTTACCACTGATGTTATTGGGTACAACATGGGGCGGATGGTATTTAACACAAACGCAACACTTATCAACGATTGATGCTTCATTTGTTACTTCATTGCTTTTTGTTGGAATGATTATTGGTTCTCCAGCAGTGGGTTGGATTTCAGATAAGTTAGAAAGACGCAAAGCGCCAATGATTGTAGGGGTTATTACATCGTTAGCGCTAATCCTCGCGATTATGTATTTACCCAATCTTTCGTTTAAAGATTTGCTCATTTTGTTTTTTGCTTTAGGATTTGCAGTTAGCTCGCAAATTATTGGATACCCCTTGGTTGCAGAAAGTAATCCCGGTATTTTGACAGGTACGGCAGAAGGTCTTGCGTCGGTGTTAATTATGTCGGGTGGATTTTTAATCCCTGTTTTCCCTATGCTGTTGAATATGTTTTGGAATCACACCATGAAAAATGGCATCCCATTTTATTCTGTGAGCAATTTCCATCTTGCATTTTTAATTATGCCCATCGCATTTATATTGGCGTTGATCGCTGCCATTGTTATTAAAGAGACGCGATGTAAAGCATTTGAGGAATAAGCACCATGGCACATGCATTTCATTTTAATGAAGCAGAAGTTCAACCAACCCACTCCCCTCAAAAAGCAACGTCTCGATCTTGGATTGTAGTCCTCGTTGCTTCTCTATTTTTCTTTTATGAATTTATCCAAATGAATGTGTTCGACTCGATTTCAACATCGCTGATGCACGCATTTAATATTGACGCTGCAAAACTCGGGGATTTATCTTCTTTTTATTTTATTGCAAACGTGGTTTTTTTATTTATTGCGGGTTCATTGCTTGATCGTTTTTCAACGCGACGCGTAATATTAACTGCTTTGGCTATTTGCATTTTAGGTACTGGATTATTTTCATTTGCGCATTCATTTGGATGGGCTTGCTTCTTTCGGTTTTTAACAGGGATTGGTAGCGCTTTTTGTTTCTTAAGTGTGATTCGTTTGGCAACACGTTGGTTTCCGCCAAAACGCATGGCATTAGTAACTGGATTAATCGTTACAATGGCGATGTTTGGCGGATGGGTTTCACAAACGCCAATGGAAATGTTGGCGCATGCCGTTGATTGGCGTGTGGCGTTGCAAATTGATGCGGTCGCAGGCGTTTGCTTCTTCTTATTAATTTTAGCTGTTGTTAAAGATTATCCCGTCGATCATCAACGAGTTCATTTGCAGGAACAAAAACAAATTCATGACATTGGATTTTTTAAAAGTTTGTATTTGGCTTTTTTCCGCTTACAAAATTGGTTTGTGGGATTATATGTTTGCTTTATGAATTTACCCGTTGGATTATTGGGTGGATTGTGGGGCGTTTTATATTTAACCAATACACATGATGTGTCTCGCGTACATGCATCAGAAGTATCATCGATGTTATTTATCGGCACGATGATTGGTTCGCCGATCGTCGGTTGGATTTCTGACAAAATACAAATGCGACGTCCGCCTATGTTGGCTGGTGCATTACTCTCATTAGGTTTAATTTCATTTGTTATTTTTTATCCCGATTTATCTTTCCATACTTTATTCTGGTTGTTTTTATTGATTGGCGTTTGTTCCAGTACGCAAATTATTGGTTATCCATTGGTTGCTGAAAATTCGATACGTATGATTACAGCGATGTCAGTGAGCGTTGTGAATATTTCTGTTCAAGGCGGCAGCGCTATATTTCAGCCATTTTTTGGTTATTTGCTAGATAATCGTATGTTGGCACGCGCGCATGAAATTTCAACGAAATATATGCCCAGTGATTTTAATTGGGCGATGTGGATTTTCCCGATTGGATTTGTGCTGGCGATTTTAATTGTGTTTGCGTTGCCTGAAACAAGGTGTAAGCAAAAAGAATAACAACATTATCACTGGCACAAACTGTCATACAGCACGTGCTAGTGAAATAGTTTAGAAGCCCCGCGTAAGCGGGCGCGAAACCAAACACGCGAAGTTAAATCCAATAGGTAACGCTCGTCATCACCTTTGCATGCAACTGCATTAATTTTTTCACCGGCATTGGCAAATGCGCCGCACCGGCTTTTGCCGCAGCCTTTTCATGCTCCATTTCTTCATCACGCATTTTTTCCACAATCGCACGACTCTTTAAATCTTTTCCAGATAATTTTTCTAAGTGATTTTTTAAATGCTTTGCCACCTGAATTTCCGTTTCTTCAACAAATCCCAAACTCCACCGATCACCCGCTAATCCTGCAATCATGCCCAACAGATATGAATTTGCATAAAAAAAACAATTAAAATAACTTGTTTTTCCGTTGAGCTCGATTAACCGTTGTTTTGTCCATGCCAAATGATCTGTTTCTTCATCGCAAGATTTTTCCAGCATGTCACGTGTTTTTTGTGAATGACAGGTTGATAATTGACCGCGATACAAGGCTTGCGCGCATACTTCGCCAGTATGATTCACACGCATACAACCCACACTGTTTTTTCTCTCTGTCGATGTTAATTCCATTTCAGCAACATCATCAGCAGGATTGTTACGGGCATTAGAAGCGACTGTAAAAATAGTCGTTAATGCATTATTGGCTGACGTCAGAATTTTATCGATAATGGAAAGATGTCGCACACTCATACTCCTGCCCCTGCTCACACTGAAAACATCTTACCAAATAATGTTGCCAATGTTGATCGTCATAGATAATATAATCGCTATTCATTTAACAAAAGGAAGATGCCATGACACCGGCAGAAATAGGCAAGGAATTAGCAAAACGATTAACTGCTGTGCGTTTACAAAAAGCATGGACACGCGAGATGCTTGCAAAGATCGCCAATGTCAATGTACATTCATTAAAACGTTTTGAACGTACGGGGCAAGTTTCTCTAGAGCGTCTTATTGCAATTTCACAGGCGCTTGATGTTCATCAAGACATAGAGCGTTTATTTAAACCACGTCATCGCGTTGATATTGAAAATTGGGAACCAGTGACGCAACCTTTGCGTAAACGCGGCAAACGAAATCTTGTAACGGCATAATCTATCTATGAAAACACCCGCGAATAATTATTCCGAAGTCGAAAAACAATCGATATTCACATTCAGTGAAAAAGCATATCTTGATTATGCCATGTACGTTATTTTAGATCGCGCATTGCCGCATATTGCCGACGGATTAAAACCCGTTCAGCGTCGCATTGTGTATGCCATGTCCGAATTGGGTTTAAAAAACACGGCGAAATTTAAAAAATCTGCGCGTACCATTGGTGATGTGATCGGTAAATTTCATCCGCACGGTGACACCGCGTGTTACGAAGCCATGGTATTGATGGCGCAACCTTTTTCTTATCGGTATCCATTGGTTGATGGTCAAGGTAATTTTGGATCGAGTGATGATCCCAAATCATTTGCTGCAATGCGTTACACCGAATCGCGTTTGACAGGGTATGCGCAAACATTATTGGCGGAATTGCAGCAAGGTACAACATCTTGGGTGCCGAATTTTGATGGCACAATGGAAGAGCCTTCGTTGTTACCCGCGCGTTTGCCGAATGTTTTATTAAATGGTACATCGGGAATTGCAGTCGGTATGGCAACGGATATGCCGCCGCACAATTTGACCGAAGTTACCAATGCTTGCATTTATTTATTGGAAAATCCCAAAGCGACGTTGAGTGATATTTTTAAAATTATCAAAGCACCTGATTTTCCAACAGCCGCTGAAATTATCACGCCCGTTCAGGAGATTAAAAAAATATATGAAACGGGTAATGGTGTTGTGCGTGCGCGTGCAACCTATACACGCGAAGAAGATGATATTGTTATTACCGCACTACCGCATCAAGTGTCGGCGAGTAAAATTTTAGAAGCGATTGCTGCACAAATGCAGGCGAAAAAATTACCGACTGTCACTGATTTACGTGATGAATCTGATCATGATTGTCCGACACGCATTGTCATCACATTGCGCTCCAATCGCGTTGATGTTGATCAGCTGATGTCGCATTTATTTGCAACCACTGAATTAGAACGCACATTCCGTATTAATTTTAATATTATCGGCATGAATGGTCGTCCTCAAGTAAAACCTTTGTTGCAAATTTTAAATGAGTGGCTGGATTATCGCACTGAAACGGTGCGTCGTCGTTTGCAATATCGTCTAGAACATATTTTAAATCGCCTGCATTTGCTCGATGGTTTTTTAATTGTGTATGCGCATATCGATGAAGTGATTCGTATTATTCGTCACGAAGATGAGCCTAAAGCGGCGTTGATGAAAAAATATAAATTAAGCGACATTCAAGCTGATGCTATTTTAGAAATTAAATTGCGACAATTGGCGAAATTAGAAGAAATTAAAATACGCGAAGAACAAAGTGAATTAAGTTTAGAGCGCGATGATATCGAAAAAACATTGGGTTCATCAACACGATTAAAAACGCTCATTAAAAATGAATTAAAAGACGATCAAAAAGTGTATGGCGATAAAAGACGTTCGCCGATTGTTGCGCGCGTTGAAGCGAAAGCAATGAGCATGGAAGAAATCACACCCGCAGAAAACATGACGATTGTGTTATCTAAAAAAGGTTGGATACGCGCAGGTAAAGGTCATGAGATTGATGGCAACACATTGAGTTATCGTGCCGGCGATCTTTTTTATCAGCAATTACAAGGTAAAAGCACTGACACCGTTATATTTTTTGACACGAGCGGAAAAAGTTATTCTTTGGTCGCGCATACACTGCCTTCGGCGCGCGGACAAGGTGAGCCATTATCTTCGCGATTAATGTTTACGCCCGGCGCAGAAGTAGCTGGCATGATGATTGGAAAATCAGATGACAAATTGTTAATCGCTTCTGATGCGGGTTATGGATTTATTACTACGCTGGAAAATTTAATCAGCAAAAATCGCAATGGTAAAGCCGTATTAAAATGTCCAACGGGTTCGCTCGCATTACCCCCGATACTTATTTCCGATGTTGAATCGCAATTTCTGGCAGCGCTCACCAACGAAGGACATTTACTCGTATTTCCATTAGCTGAATTACCAGAATTACCGCGCGGAAAAGGCAATAAGATGATTCAAATCCCAACCGCATCGGTTGCCAGTCGAAAAGAGTATTGTGTGTGCATCGCCGTATTGCATGAAAAATCAAGTTTGGTGCTAATTTCCGGAAAACGGCAATTGGTGCTAAAGCCCAGTGATCTTAAGAATTTCCATGGCGAACGCGGTAGACGCGGTAATTTACTACCACGCGGATTCCGCGGTGTGACGCAGATGGATGTGAAAGACTAGCTGTTATTTGTTGATTTATATCATATTTTTTATTTTTTCGTAAAATTCAAAAGCATTTCGAAAGCACTTTAATATTTCCCTAATCATAATTCGTTACCCTATTGCTATTGAATTTAATGAAACCTGAGGGGGTATTAAGAATGAGACCAGAGGAGTATAAGAGTTACGAAAAACTTCGAATTGAGTTATTCAACACCCCTGCACATCTGCGTATTATTGCTGGGAATGTAAGAAATATTGATTTAACAGAAGAAGATCCTACAAAGATGCAAGAATGCTACCAAAAAAACCAACAATACCTTCTGGCCAACTTGGAATTTTTATCGAAAGCCCAATCTTTGTTGAATTCAAAGTTTGGAGAAAAAATAATAGAGAAGCATTGCCAAGAAGAAGGAGAGAATCCATGTCATATTGTTTCTCGGGCAAAAAAAGAAATTCAGAGACTGCAAAATCTAATAACAAGACTGCAAGAAGTAGCGATGAGCGTTATTTATAGTCTCAAAGAAGATGATGCTTTGGAGAGAATGGAATCTGCAGTGGCGCGAGCCGCCGCCGGACCTCGTCTGTTTATCCCTTATAATACCGCTCAACAGATAGCTGAAAGATTACGAGAAACGGATGACCAGGCAGACATTCGTCTCCACCCTCGTAAGCATCCTTGGTCTGATCTTCGAGCTGCTGAAGAAGCGATGGATCAGGAAGGCGATAGTCCAAATACACCCTGAATCAGATTAATCAAAGAATAAATCGGCCCATAAATCAACATGAGTGAATGGGTCGCATACAATATTAAAATGAGTGCCAAAAAAATCCAAAGACCATAGCGTTCAAGGTATTCGTATTTTCTTGCTGCACGCTGCGGCAATAAACTAGAAATAACGCGACTGCCATCAAGTGGTGGAATCGGAATTAAATTAATTACCAATAAAACACAGTTAATCATGATGCCGAAACGCGACGACAAATGAATAAATAATGCGGTAGAGCGTAGCATCTCATGCACATGCGGATTCGTGAAAATCACATGACTTATTTTTGCAATGATCGCCCAAAATATTGCCATCAGCAAATTAGCGCCAGGGCCTGCAAGCGCCACAAGCGCCATATCACGCTTGGGCTTACGTAAATGTTGCCAAGCGATAGGTACAGGCTTTGCCCATCCAAAAATAAATCCACCAAAAGTCAGCATCAGTAATGGCAAAATAATCGTACCGAAAGTATCGATATGACGCAGCGGATTAAGACTGACGCGTCCTTGAATGCTAGCCGTTTGATCACCCAATTTACTGGCAATCCAGCCATGCGCTGCTTCATGCAAAGTGATCGCAAAAATCAGCGGAATGGCTGCGATGCAAATAAGCTGGATGATAGATTGGGCGTTTTCCATTATTGATTATGACTCCGCGATCGTGATTGAAATACTTTAACCACTTTGTTAACGCCCGAAGTACTTCTTGCAATATTTATCGCTAAATTTTCTTGATGGTGCGACAACATACCCATCAAATAGACAACGCTATCTTCTGTGAGCACTTTTATTTGCGTAGAATGCAGACCTGGCGTTGCTAACAACTGCGTTTTGATTTTCGTTGTGATCCACGCATCATGACTACGTTGCCATTCACCCGTTGGTTTTTGAATGGTGATTTCGTTGTAGACACGACGAATATTTTTGACAGATGACACCAGTTGATAAGCAGTTGATCGTTGCTCGTCCGTCGTCGTTTGACCGACTAACAACAGCACATGATCAAACGTCGCAATGACAATATGCGTACCCGTTTTTAAATCGTCAGATTGATTGAGCGCATGTCCGGCTATTTTTTCAGATTCTTGATCTTCTGCAATCGTTTTCACGCTGCGTTTATCGTAAATAACAGCGCCACCAGCGGTTGCACCGACAATTAATGCGGCAGGAATACAGCTGGACAAACAAGATGCTAAAACAATAATACCAATTATTTTTTGAAATGAATGAAAGCGTTTCATGGGCATTAATCCTTAAAATTAAGGTGTTTTAAATAACTGCTTATCGATGATATCACAAAGACAATGTATCACAATCCCGTGGGTTTCTTGAATGCGCGCAGTGGATTCAACAGGAACACGGATTTCAATATCCGTTGCGCCTAACAATGGTTGGATAGATCCGCCGTCTCGTCCTGTCAACGCAATGACGTGCATTTGTCTATGATGTGCAGCAACAATGGCTTCGGTAACATTTTTAGAATTACCACTCGTTGATATCGCCAATAAAATATCGCCTGGCTGTCCAAGCGCTTTAATTTGTTTCGAAAATATCTCGTTGAAATGATAATCATTGGCGATGGAGGTGATGGTTGAAGTGTCTGTTGTGAGTGCAATTGCCGGAAGACTGGGTCTTTCTGCCTCAAAACGATTTAACATTTCAGCGGAAAAGTGCTGTGCGTCTGCAGCGGAACCACCATTACCGCAAGCTAAAATTTTGTGATTATTCAGCAGTGCATCAACCATGAGTTCTGCAGCAGAGGCAATCAATTCTGACAGTGTATCTGCAGCCAAAATTTGTGTTTGAATGCTATCGTTAAAGATTTTTTTGACAATTGATGAAAGTTCCATGGTCGATTGCTCGTTATAAGATTGGAGCTCAATATTGTACTCCAAATGCATCTTTTATCCAGGTAATTTCCTGTTTAAAAGGCGGCTTTTTATCGTATAAAATGCCTATCACATCAAATCGACACAATGCTGTGTGAAATAAATAATTGCGTACTAAATAATGCGTTGCTGTGCGAATAATGCGCGACTTTTTTTGTGGCGTAATCATTTCAATTGCAGTGCCAAATGCTGTGACACCCCGTTTTTTAACTTCAACAAATACATAAAATTGTTTGTCGCGCATGATGAGATCAATTTCACCGGTTTTTTTACCCTGCTGATTAATCACCTCGAAATTTTTTTCAACCAGCTTTAATCCCTGTTTTTCTAAATAAAGGCAGGCTACATTTTCTGCTTCTGTGCCGATTTCAGTGGTACTTTGTTTCATGTTTATACTCAGTTAATGCAAAGATGCGAACGGATATTGGTTCGTGCATGCATGATATGACTGCGGGAAATACCGAGATGCTCGTGGGTTACTTGGACGTATCATTTTTCACCCTCGCGGAGGGGGCAGAGAAATTTTTTGTTTACACGACTGCGCTCGGGAGAAAAAAGACACATCCAAGTTCCCACTCGCTATCAAGTGATTGTCTTCGGCAGTCATATCATCGATCACTCTCTCAGAGTTCGCATCTTTGTTTCTGGGTGGTATAGTGCGACTTAAATCAGCTCAGTGCAATACAGGGTTTTTATGGCAGTCGGATCAAATTTATATATTGTTGCAACACCGATCGGTAATTTATCCGACATCACTTTGCGTGCTATCGAGATATTAAAATCTGTTGATTTTATTGCTGCAGAAGATACACGACACAGTCAGCGCTTACTGTCGCATTATGAAATTCATACACCCATTTTTTCGTTACACGAACACAATGAAGAGGAGCGCATTGAAAAAATAATGGCGTTGTTATCAAGCAGAAAATCGGTTGCATTAATTTCCGATGCAGGAACACCGTTAATTAGTGATCCTGGGTTTCGATTAGCGCGCGCCGTGCGTTTGGCAAATTATAATATTGTTCCAATTCCTGGTGCATGCGCATTAATTTCCGCATTAATTGTTTCTGGAATGCCAGCCGATCGTTTTATATTCGAAGGTTTTTTACCAGCGAAAAGTGGCACTTTGGAAACACAGTTACAAAAATTAAAAAATGAAGAACGCACAATGATTTTTTATGAATCGG
>JABDDR010000005.1 GCA_013287505.1 Gammaproteobacteria bacterium | reverse complement strand
GAATTGCAGCTCGTCAATGATGCTTGTCATATCGAGCGAGCGGCTGCAGGATCGTTCACACAACCTACACTTTTAATCGCACCCGAGATGCAATCGCGTACAAAATCCGTGAAAGTTTGTATAAGAGATGATGTGGTTAAGCTATGCTCCCAATACAATCGTTCACGCATACTTTGACATTCCAGTTTTGTCAGCGACGTTTTATTATTTTCTGTATGTGTAATAATACTAATATCTAACTCAGGTTTTATGCTTGTTATTTCCCATGCAACTGCACCTCCGTAGCAAGTATGTAAATGCACGGTGGCATTATTTGAATTCAGGCGTAATACATTAAAGGTGATATCTAACAGCTCAAGTGTTTCAATTGTGTTTGTGCGCGTTGCCGGTCCTCATTTTCCCTATAACTTCGTCTTCACCTCACTCCAACTTTTAATCTGCCACGTAGATTTTACCGTCGCAATTAACGCCTGATCTTCATCTTTTATTTCTGAAATCAAGGTGTGGATTGTTTTATTCTGTTCTGATAAAACAGCCATGATATTTGATTTTTCTTCTGAGGATAACGTGGCAGTTGCCACCACATTTTTTTTGGCTTGATAATGATAATCAATATGTATTTGCGACATAATAACGCGATAAGATTTCGGTGAAAAATGATGCATCAACATTAATCCTGCAGCCAGCTCACCCACTGTTGCAAGAGCGCATGCATGAATACCGCGTACATGATTGAAGTTTTTTTTGTGATAGGGCGCAAACGTTTGTATATACTCATCGGTAATTTTAATCACTTGAAATCCATGCGGTTTATTGAATCGCACGGAATGATTCATGATGCGATTAAGCAACCATAAATATTTTTTTGATGTTTGGGCTTTTTGAATTAAATTAAAAAGTTTTTCCATTGCGTGTCAGTCTCGCCTTAATTGCCTTGTTTGCCTTGTTTTACGGTCAGTCTCGTTTTACATCTTGAATTAAACAAACAAGGCAATTAAGGCGAGACTGACACGAGATCCTTACGATTTTTTAACTGACAACAAGTCAACTTTGAAAATCAATGTTTCATTAGGACCAATGGCACCCATAGATCCGCGTTCACCATAAGCAAGATTTGAAGGAATGTATAACATCCATGTTGCACCTGGTTTCATTAATTTCAATGCTTCTTGCCAGCCTTTAATAACTTGTCCTACTTGAAAAGTAGCAGGTTGTCCGCGTTTATAAGAACTATCAAACACCGTGCCATTAATTAATTTTCCTTCATAATTCACAGTGACGGTTTCGTTTGCTGTTGGACTTTCGCCTTTACCTGCATCCAAAATTTTATATTGTAAGCCGTCGGGCAATGTCACAACGCCTGGTTTTTTTGCATTTTCCGTTAAAAAATCTTGACCTGCTTTCAGATTGTCTTGTTCAGCTTGAGTGAATTTTTGTTGCATTTTAGCCACCATTTGTTTTTGCATTGCCGTCAATACGGTTTGCATGTCCGCATCAGACATTGCTGATTTTTGACCCGTGTAACCATCTTGCAAGCCTTTCGAAAAGTCTTGTGTATTGATGGTTACTGATTGTGTTTTTATTGCTTGTCCTGTTTTAAATCCCATCGCATAAGACAATTTTTCAGCATCGGTGTTGAGCGATGTTGCTGCATAAACAGACGTTGCACAGATTAAACTGATTGCCAATATCGGTAGTACTTTTTTCATTGCTTCGATCCCTCCAAATTAAAAACGCTATCATAGCGGATGAAAATGTTTTTTTCACCTAAATCGTACTCTCGGATCCACCAACGTATACGAAATATCCGTTAAAATTAATCCTACAATATAAAAAAGTGTGCCCAAAAAAACCATCACACGCACAATTTCAAAATCCTGTTGAGCGATGGCGTCGATCGTGTAGCTGCCCAAACCCGGAATACCAAAAAAAGATTCCATAATTAAACTGCCCATAAATAACGTGGGAATAATGACAACTACCCCGGTTAAAATGGGTAGCATCGCATTTTTTAAAACATGCTTGAATAACACAGATATTTCAGATAATCCTTTTGCACGCGCGGTGCGCACATACTCTTTATTGATTTCCTCTAAAAATATCGTGCGATACCATCGTGTGCCGGAACCAATCCCACTGATCATGCCAATCAAAATCGGCAAAATTAAAAATTTAATCGCACTCCAGCCGGCGTGGTATCCAGAAATGGGCACCACATTCATCATTTTTCCCAATAAAAATTGCCCAATAATAATATAAAACAAACCTGAAACTGACATCATGATTACGCATATAATCATCGCAAAATGATCAAATGCACTACCGCGGAACAAAGCAATTAATAATGCAAATGTGATATTAACCGCTAATCCTACGATTAAACTGGGAATGGCTAATGCAAGACTGGGCCACATGCGTTCAAAAATATCATGATTAATATTTCGACCTTGATCCGATTGTCCAAAATGAAATGCAAATAACGCCAACGATTTTTTAAAAAATAGGGTATCAACTATTTTTTTGATTCCAGTGTCATTTTTATTATAAAAAAGCGGAATGTTATATCCTTGCGTTATTTTCCATTGCGTAATTGCCTCTGGTGTCACATGCTTTTGCCCTAAATGCATGCGCGCCATATCGTCGGGTGAATTCACCATAAAAAATAGGGCAAACGTAATAAAATTCACGCCGATTAAAATGGGGATGGCGTAGATAATTCGACGGAAAATGTAATTGAACATGAAAAATCCTTTTTCATATATTCAAGCAGTTAGCATAGAAATTAGCAATTCTATTATTTGTGTACTATAGATTTAGCGCGGGGCTTTTTCTAATAAAAAGTCGGAGATGTGTTTTGCGAGATTAGTTAATTTAGGATAAATCAATTAAAGGAGATTTGTTATGAAAAAAATAGTGATTGTGGGTGTATTTAGTTGTGCTTTGACGACAATCTCGTCATTTGCGGGTACTATCAGTGTTAATAATGTTACGGGTGGTGCGGCGGTCATTCAGACGCAATATACTTTGACGGTGATGAAAAAAGGTCAAGCATGTACGTACGCAATGCAAGGCTGTTACGCATCCCTCGGTGAAATGAGGACTGTTATCTTGCGGCAATCAGGTATCAGCCCGGTTTTTTATAAGCATCAAACAAATTATCCGGATAATATAGCTAGCGTGGTGAATTCAGGCCCCGTTCGTGCGGAATCTGCATCCATTCAGATCGGTAATGTGACTTATAATTGCAATGCTGTAACAGTTGTTCCTGGTGGTTCGCAGGCTAGTCACGTTAATTTAACATACATGCTATACAACAAGAGCCACACTTGCGCGTTGACTGTTTCAACCACTTAGTTGTTAATCAGTGATGATAAAACCCCTGTTTTTCAGGGGTTTTGTTTGAGTTTTTTTAACCAGTCAAAATTTTCGACCAGTTTATTTTTCTCTTGAATCTAGATCCCGCAATATCGTGTTTTTAATATTTTTTCACAGCTGGTTTATTTTCGCGTCGCCAATATGTCACCACCAATGGAATAAAAATTAAAATCAAAAATCCGAATAAAATCCACAACGGCCACAAAATGGGTTTGTTCCATGTTTCTCTCATTTTTGCGCGTAATTCTGGATTTATCTGTTGATATTTCAATGTATTGTTTGCGATTGAATTTGGCTTTGATGGCGCGACCCATTGATGCGATAGTGTAAAGTCAATCGGATGAACACCCCAAATCCACGGGCTGTCATCTTGAACCAATGACAGATATTCGCGAATTTTTGTTAAACGTTTTTCATCGTTGGGCATGTTTTTAATGTCATCAAATAATTTGTCGGCAGCGGGATTATTATAATTTGTCGCATTTTCACCGCCAAATTTTACTTTGCCGTTTGCAGAATATAATAAAAATAAAAAGTTTTCGGGGTCTGGATAATCCGCTAACCATCCCCACGAAAATATTTGCGCATTACCCGTGCGCACTTTATCTTGAAAACGATTGTAATCGCTTTGACGGATGTTTAATTCAATGCCCAACTTTGCAAATTGTTTTCGCATCCAATTGAGTTGTGATTTGTCATCAGGATTTCCAGTAGATGTGACGTCATAATTTAAAACCAAAGGCTTTCCAGTTTTAGGATCAATGCCATCTGGATATCCCGCCTCAACCATTAATTTTTTAGCTACTTCAATCGGTTTTCGTTGTGCATTTTTTCCATTCCAAAAATAAATTACTTTATTAAAATGATCTTTATCATTTTCATAGCCAAAAATACCGGGTGGAATAGGACCGTGCGCTATAACGCCGCGTCCGTTCAAAAAGAGCTGTATATATTCTTCATAATCAATTGCAATTGCGATGGCTTGACGTAATTTTTTATTTTTTTCAGTAGATCCACCGACAACATCATCCAGCATATTAAACCCGATATAAAAAACAGAGGGGCTTACGGTGGTTTCTAATCGAATACCTTTTTCCCGCATGGATTTTGTTAATTCTGGATTGCCATTTTTATCCAGACGGATTGCCTGATCGAAACTATCTGCGCTAATACCAGAACGATCGTAATACCCTTGCAGAAATTTATTCCAGCGTGGAATACTTTCTTTATCAAGACTCAATATTAATTGATCAACAAAAGGCATGGGTTTTCCAGCATTATTTAAATATTTTTTTTGTGCATCTGTCGCTTCACCTTGTGAAGGATAATTTTCACCGTGAAAATTAGGGTTTTTTGTTAATACCATTTGCGCATTGGGATTGTTCTCGCTGAGTTGATAAGGACCTGTGCCAACGGGATACCAATCCAGCGTAATATTTTTATCTTTTAATTCAGGACGCGCATAAAATAAATCAGCTTCGTATGGCATGGGCGAAAAAAATGGCATTGCAAGCCAATATAAAAATTGCGGATAAATGCCGTAAATTTTAATTTGATATTCGTATTTATTAATAACGGTGACACCTTCCAACGGATATTGACGTAAATCCAATGTATGGTTTTTTTGATAAGCCTCTTGCAGTGTTTTTGCATACGCTTTAAAACCGACGATGGTTTTGCTCATCACGCCAAAAATAGGCGAGTTAACAGCAGGACTGGCGAGTCGTTTAATTTGATACACATAATCATCTGCGGTTAATTCGCGTGTACCAGACTTTTTAAAATCTTGTAACACGCTTATTTTTGATAAATTGGTTTTGCTATTATCTGCAAAAGCAGGATGCGGTTGATAATAAATACCCGGCTTGATTTTCAAGTCGTAAATGGTGTATTCAATTTTCCCGTCTTTTTTTATATAAGACACCGTTGGCATGCCGGTCAGTGTGAGCGGAATTAACTGATAAGGACGTTTAAGATAATCATATTGCAATGGCGGTTCATAAATTTGCGCGATGATTTGTGTTTCCTCAGAAGAATAGGAACGCGCAGGATCCAATGTTTTTGGTGCACCCGCAAATGCACCATACATTGTATTTTGATCTGATTTTCCGGGGTGGGGGTTGTTCCATTGGGCATGAATAGTTGTGCTGAACAGAAAAATAAGCAATATAAGTTTTTTCATAGTAAAATCCATTTACAAGAGAGAATATCATACCATGAATTATTTTATGATCTCGATAGAGGGTCGTGCGAATCAAAGAATCGCTGAGCGGAACGTTTCTGCTGGCTATAGAGTTTAGAAGCCGAGCGTTAGCGAATGCGAACGCTTGGTCGAAGATGGATTGTTTGACAGGCTTTCGCATTCGCTAACGCTCGGCTTCTTAAAGCAATAACTCTGCAGGTGGGCAATTACAAAAAATTGCGGAATTGAATATAAATGAAAAACATAATTAATCAAAATCATGATGATGCCATCATCAGTATTTATACAATGCCCGAATTTAATATACTGGCTTCTATCTTTGATCGCATCGACTTCCTCGCAAAATATTTTTTGGGCAAACCATATATTACAAATCCCCAAGGCGAAGGCGCGCAGGCTGAATTCGATTCCGCACCGCTTTACCGTTTCGACGGATTTGATTGCGTCACCTACGTTAATAATATTTTAGCGCTCGCGTTATCACATGATCTGCAATCATTCCAAAAAAATCTCCTAAAAATAAATTATTATCACTCAATTCCCAAATACGAAAACCGTTTTCATTTTATGAGTGTTGACTGGAATCCACAAAATCAAAAAAATAAAATTTTACGCGATATAACGACAGCAATTTGTGATGAAAAAAATAAAAGCATTGCGACATTTGCCGAAGGTGATATCGATCGCCCCAATTGGTTTTTAAAAAAATCTGAAAATGAAACGCATGAACGCGCAGCGTATTTGCAACATGCAGCTGCAACTGTAAAAAAAGAATTTATAAGATTACCTTACCTGCCTTTGAATAAGTTATTTGATCACCAAAAAAATCCATGCGAATTTTTATTCCATCAAATTCCGCATGGCTGCATCATTGAAATTGTGCGTCCGAATTGGAATTTATCGGAAAAAATAGGCACAAATCTACACGTATCTCATGTCGGATTTGCAATACGAAAACCATCCGGTGAATTATTATTTCGACATGCGTCATCAGAACAAAAATGTGTGACAGAGGTTTTATTGTCGGACTATCTCAAAAATGCGCTAGAAAATCCGACAATTAAAGGGATTAATGTGCAAATAATCATGTGATTTATATTATTTGCGGTGACTCTACTGACGGAGAAGTGTGGGTAATGTGATCTTCTTTATTCCTTCTTCTGGCAGTGGAAAATAATGTTGGAAGTTGAGTAGAGCGTTCGATTGTTTTACAAAGCTCAAGCAGATCTCGTTCAATCCTTTTAAGGTTCGTTTTGCATTCAATAAGAAACGGAGTTATGTCACGCGAGTGTGTGCCATCTAAATCTTGCGCTGCTTGTGAGATTACATAGCTGTGATTAGTCATTAGCGTTCGCAAAATACTTTCCACGTTTGGATGGAAGATATATTCGACAGAAGTAGGGAATGGCAGATTATGCTTGAGTAAATATTCAAAAATGGGTAAGAATTGAGGCTTTTGAAAGCATCCCTCAATAATTTTTTTTGAAAATATCAGAATGGTTTTTTGAGCGTCATCTTCATTGCGTGCCAACATATTCTCTTTTATCGCACAAATCCTTTCTACCATTGTGTCCGTTATTTCGTGAGGCATAGGCACTCTTAATAGATAAGCGCAAATATCTGGATGTTTTGCCAATGGTTTGGTCGAAATCTTAGAAAGCTTTGCGCAACGATGAAAGACTTCTAATGGGTCCGATTGAGTTGTTCGAGTTTCATCAGTATGTGCTCTGTATCGCATGAAAGCTAAAATATCTTTTACATCACTAAATGTGGGGTTATTACGTGACATATTATGTTCCCAAGTATTGATTGCAACGTGCACATACTCTCAGATGCAGATTAACGAATTATTAATTCACGTTTTTACACGGGAAAAACAGCGCCAAGTATCGTTTCTTTTCGTGCGCCTGTTACATTGATGCAGTTCCCCGGTTTTTTTTCTATGGTTTGTTTGGCCAGAAATGCAAAGGCGGCAGCTTCAATCCATTGCGGATCGATACCGACTTGAGTTGTAGAAATGACTTGAAAACAAGGTAAATTTGCGCGCAAACGTTCCACTAAATATTGATTATAAGCACCACCGCCGCAAACCCATAAATCGTAAACACGAGATTCACTTAAATCGTAGTGACGCGACTTGTCGTGTCTCATGCTGTGGTTTATTGCATAAGCAATACTTTTTGCCGTTAATTCAGTCAGCGTTGCTTGAATATCCGCAGATGAGATCCCTATTCTCTCTCCTGAAAAAGAAAGATCAAGCAAAACCTCTGATTCTCCCTTTGAAGAAGAAAGATCAAGCAAAACCTCTGATTCTCCCTTTGAAGAAGAAAGATCAAGCGAAGCCTCTGACTCCCCCTTTGAAAAAGGGGGATTAAGGGGGATTTTCAATTTTTCAGCTACCCACTTCAAATTAAAATATTCTCGCCCCGTACTTTTAGGTGAAGATAATTTAAAATACGGATCATCAAGTAACTGCGTTAACAATTCCTGATTTATTTTTCCAGAGCGCGCCCATCCACCATCAAAATCTATCGGTTTCCCCCGGTGTTTTTGATGCCATTGATCGATCAATGTATTCCCAGGCCCTGTATCAAAACCCATAATCGATTTTGTTTTATCCCCCGGTAAATAAGTGATGTTCGCAATGCCGCCGATATTAACAACACAACAATCATTCACACGATCACGAAATAAATACTCATGAAATGCAGGTACCAAAGGCGCGCCTTGTCCGCCGAGCGCTATATCGCGACGACGAAAATCAGCAACAGTAGTGATATTCGTGCGCGCAGCAATAATATTCGGATCACCAATTTGCGATGTAAAAGGATGTGCTGAATTGGGATGATGATAAATCGTTTGTCCGTGTGAACCAATGGCCGTGATTTCTGCGGGATTAACAGCGGTTTTTTCCAATAAATTTAAAACAGCGTCTGCAAATAAATGCCCCATTTGCGTATCAGTTTCACCCAATAATTTAAGATGAATATTTTCACCGCAACATAAAGTGAGTAACGCGGATTTTATGTGCGGTGGAATTTCAATCGATGCAGTACCCAGCAATTGGATCGTATTGTCAAATGACACAAGCGCGGCATCAACACCGTCCATACTCGTTCCAGACATTAATCCAATGTATAAATTTTTCATTTGCTCGCCATCTTCGCTTTTTCAAATAATCTCATATCATGAAACCAATGATCTGATTTATCAAAAAAATCATGACGAAATTCTCCAGGAACTGGAGATCCATGCGGAAATTTGACGGTCAGTGGATTTACGGCGACACCATTTTTGTAAACTGCATAATGTAAATGAGGACCTGTCGACCAACCTGTCATACCGACATAACCAATAATTTGGCCTTTTTTGACATATTCGTGTGGTCGCAAATTACGTGCGAATTTTTCGAGGTGCGCGTAAAAACTTTTATAAGCTTTGCTATATTGAATCATCACTGTATTGCCATAACCATGAATTTGTTTGCGAAAAACAACATAACCATTGCTGATTGCTTTTACGGGTGTTCCCATAGGCGCATCAAAATCAACACCCAAGTGTGGCTGAACACGATGCGCAATCGGATCATAACGATGATAACTAAAATACGAACCAATGCGCACATAATGCAGCGGATCCCTTAAAAATGCGGGTTTTGCGCTCATACCATCGGGGAGATAAAAACCCGTTTTATGGTCAGGGTTGGTGAATCGTACGATTTTATAGTGTTTTTTGCCGTTTACAATTTCTGCAGCAACCACATTGCCCGGATGATTTCTTTTGTCGTTGACAAAATATTCGTGATACAACACTTCTAAGCGATCGCCGGGACGAATGGCGCCTGTGATATCATCGCTGGCAATCATGTGATTTAATTCATCTCGCAAATGGGGTGGCAATCCTTCTGATTCTTCCGCGCGCAACAAGCTATGATGAATAACGGTTGATTTAAAGCGCAGTGTTTTTGTTACCGTCTGTTTTTTTGTTTGACTTGTTTTGATTGGCGTTATTATTCTTGTCGAGACTTCCGCCGGTAAAGGCACCCTTTTTTGCAATGTTAACTGCGTGTGGTTTTTGAAAAAGTGACTTATAATGGCGCAGGCTGTGATGAGTATAATTGTATAATGTAAATATTTTTTGGATGTCCGTTTTGTGCAATCCATTATTGTCCCTCGTTGACTTGCATTAGCGAACGATAACCTTAATCATCCAGGCGTAGATGGTCAACGTTTTTATGAGGATTTTATGTCGACAAATAAAGCATTAGAAATTATCACGCGCGGCGCGCATGAAATTATTGGTGAAGATACATTGCTCGCGCGATTAGAAAGCGGCAAATCATTGCGTGTAAAATTAGGAATTGATCCCACCGCAGCTGATTTGCATTTTGGTCATACGGTTTTAATCAATAAATTGCGGCAATTTCAAGAGCTGGGTCATGAGATATTATTTTTGATTGGCGATTTTACGGCGATGATTGGCGATCCGTCCGGTCGAAATACGATGCGAAAACCATTGTCATCAGAAGAAATTGCAGCGAATGCCAAAACATACACTGATCAAGTATTTAAAATTCTCGATCCGCATAAAACAAAAATCATGTTTAATTCTGAATGGATGGGAAAATTCTCAGCCGCCGATTTAATTCGTCTGTCATCGCTGAGTACGGTTGCGCGCATGTTGGAGCGAGATGATTTTAGTAAGCGATATCAGGCCAATCAACCGATTGCTATTCATGAATTTATTTATCCACTATTGCAAGGATATGATTCCGTTGCGATGAAAGCGGATGTGGAATTGGGTGGCACCGATCAAAAATTTAATTTGTTGATGGGTCGTGAATTGCAAAAACATTATCAGCAAAAACCACAGTGTGTTATCACAATGCCATTATTGGAAGGTTTGGATGGTGTGCAGAAAATGTCGAAATCATTGGGTAACTATATAGGGATAACCGATCAGCCGGATGATATGTTCGGAAAAATCATGTCAGTGTCCGATGAATTGATGTGGCGTTATTTTGAATTACTCAGTTTCCGCCCTTTGTCTGAAATTGACGCATTGCGCGCCGCAATCAAAGACGGTCGCAATCCACGCGATGTAAAATTTGAATTGGCGCAAGAATTAGTAGCGCGTTTTCATGGAAATGCAGCGGCAAAAACGGCGAATGAAAATTTCGTTGGCCGGTTTCAAAAAAATGAAACACCGGACAATTTAGAATTAATGACGTTACAGGGCGAAATGGGTGTTGCGCATCTATTAAAAGCAGCGGGATTAGTTTCAAGTACATCTGATGCGATTCGCATGATCCAACAAGGTGCTGTGAAAATAGACGGAGAGCGGGTTGAAGATCCTAAATTAACGATCGCACAGGGTGAAGAACATATATATCAAGTGGGCAAACGGAAATTTGCCCGCGTGTTGATTAAATAATTGCTACAGATAGGCTAAATAAAAATCAAAACACAATTAATTTAAAAAAAATGAAAAAAGATGTTGCGTGAATTAAAAAACATGCGTATCTTTCTCACCACATCGGATGTGACGACAACTTACTGAAAACAAGTTGTTTTGAGGACAAGAAGAAGTTAACAAAGTTTTTGAAAAAAAGTAAAAAACAGTGTTGACAACGAGATGGAACTGAGTAGAATGATCCTCCTTCCCAATACGGGAATCGCTCTTTAAAAATTTGAACATCGAAAAAGCAGTTTGTGTGGGTCTTAGTAATAGTCAATTACTGTAGAAACATAGACACGCGATTTATCTCGTGTCGAACATAACTTCGTGACTTAGTTTGAATAGTCACAGCTAGTTTCAACTGAAGAGTTTGATTCTGGCTCAGATTGAACGCTAACGGCATGCTTAACACATGCAAGTCGAACGGCAGCACAGTAGTAGCAATACTATGGGTGGCGAGTGGCGGACGGGTGAGTAATACATAGGAATCTGCCTTGTAGTGGGGGATAACCCGGGGAAACTCGGGCTAATACCGCATAATCTTTACGAAGCAAAGTGGGGGACCGTAAGGCCTCACGCTATAAGATGAGCCTATGTCGGATTAGCTAGTTGGTGGGGTAAAGGCCTACCAAGGCAACGATCCGTAGCTGGTCTGAGAGGATGATCAGCCACACTGGGACTGAGACACGGCCCAGACTCCTACGGGAGGCAGCAGTGGGGAATATTGGACAATGGGCGAAAGCCTGATCCAGCAATGCCGTGTGTGTGAAGAAGGCCTTAGGGTTGTAAAGCACTTTTAGTGGGGAAGAAAAGTTCAAGGGTAATATCCTTGAGTGCTGACGTTACCCACAGAAAAAGCACTGGCTAACTCTGTGCCAGCAGCCGCGGTAATACAGAGAGTGCGAGCGTTAATCGGAATTACTGGGCGTAAAGCGCACGTAGGTGGATGTTTAAGTCGGATGTGAAATCCCTGAGCTTAACTTAGGAATTGCATTCGATACTGGACGTCTAGAGTATGGTAGAGGGAAGTGGAATTTCTGGTGTAGCGGTGAAATGCGTAGATATCAGAAGGAACATCAGTGGCGAAAGCGGCTTCCTGGACCAATACTGACACTTAGGTGCGAAAGCGTGGGGAGCAAACAGGATTAGATACCCTGGTAGTCCACGCTGTCAACGATGAGAACTAGATGTTGGGGAGTTTACTCCTTAGTATCGAAGCTAACGCGTTAAGTTCTCCGCCTGGGGAGTACGGCCGCAAGGTTAAAACTCAAAGAAATTGACGGGGGCCCGCACAAGCGGTGGAGCATGCGGTTTAATTCGATGCAACGCGAAGAACCTTACCTACTCTTGACATATTCGGAATCCTCTGGAAACAGGGGAGTGCCTTCGGGAACCGAGATACAGGTGCTGCATGGCTGTCGTCAGCTCGTGTCGTGAGATGTTGGGTTAAGTCCCGTAACGAGCGCAACCCTCGTCCTTAGTTGCCAGCACGTAATGGTGGGAACTCTAAGGAGACCGCCGGTGATAAACCGGAGGAAGGTGGGGATGATGTCAAGTCATCATGGCCCTTATGAGTAGGGCTACACGCGTGCTACAATGGACAGTACAAAGGGTTGCAAAGCCGCGAGGTGAAGCTAATCCCAAAAAGCTGTTCGTAGTCCGGATTGGAGTCTGCAACTCGACTCCATGAAGTTGGAATCGCTAGTAATCGCGAATCAGAACGTCGCGGTGAATACGTTCTCGGGCCTTGTACACACCGCCCGTCACACCATGGGAGTGAATTGCACCAGAAGTAGTTAGCCTAACCGCAAGGGGGGCGATTACCACGGTGTGCTTTATGACTGGGGTGAAGTCGTAACAAGGTAGCCGTAGGGGAACCTGCGGCTGGATCACCTCCTTAAATAAAATGTAATTGATTTTTATTTAAGACCCACACAAACTGCTTTTTTTCAAAAAAATATTTTAGGAGCAGGGCCTGTAGCTCAGCTGGTTAGAGCGCACCCCTGATAAGGGTGAGGTCGGTAGTTCAAGTCTACCCAGGCCCACCATTTTTTGTTCTAAATCGGGGTCATAGCTCAGCTGGGAGAGCACCTGCCTTGCAAGCAGGGGGTCGTCGGTTCGATCCCGACTGGCTCCAAGTATATATTTGTGTAGAGACGTGATTTATCGCGTCTTATAGCTTTGACAGTGCTCTTAGTATTTAAAAGATAATGTTTTCTCAAATATTATCTTTTAGATATTAAATTATCTAATTCGATGTTCTTTAACAATTTGGTGTGATTAACAACGTGGTCTCTGTAGAGATGCGATTCATTCGCGTCTTGATCAAAGACCGGGTTATATGCATTTTTACATAGCAATTTTAAAATGATGTTTAGTTACTCATTAACTAAGAATAATTTCTTTAGGAATTATTTAAGGTTGTATGGTAAGTAATTAAGCGCATACGGTGGATGCCTTGGCAGTAAGAGGCGATGAAGGACGTGGTAATCTGCGATAAGCTTCGGTGAGCCGGTAAACAGGTTTTGACCCGAAGATTTCCGAATGGGGGAACCCCACATGCTTGACATGTGATCATATATTGAATTCATAGATATATGAAGCGAACCCGGAGAACTGAAACATCTAAGTACCCGGAGGAAAAGAAATCAACCGAGATTCCGTTAGTAGTGGCGAGCGAACGCGGAACAGCCCAGTTACTATAATATTTGTTCATTTTAGCAGAATGAGATGGAAAGCTCAGCCATAGCAGGTGATAGCCCTGTACGCGAAAAGGTGAATAAATGGGGTAACGAAGAGTAGATCGGGACACGAGATATCCTGATTGAACATAGGGGGACCATCCTCTAAGGCTAAATACTACTTACTGACCGATAGTGAACGAGTACCGTGAGGGAAAGGTGAAAAGAACCCCGGTGAGGGGAGTGAAATAGAATCTGAAACCGTATGCGTACAAGCAGTGGGAGCCATTCTTCGGAGTGGTGACTGCGTACCTTTTGTATAATGGGTCAGCGACTTACTTACAGTGGCAAGCTTAACCTTTTAGGGGAGGCGTAGGGAAACCGAGTCTGAATAGGGCGTTAAGTCGCTGTGAGTAGACCCGAAACCAAGCGATCTATCCATGGGCAGGGTGAAAGTCAGGTAACACTGACTGGAGGCCCGAACCGGGAACTGTTGAAAAAGTTTCGGATGACTTGTGGATAGGAGTGAAAGGCTAATCAAGCTTGGAGATAGCTGGTTCTCCGCGAAAGCTATTTAGGTAGCGCCTCGTATATAACTCTTGGGGGTAGAGCACTGTTTCGGCTAGGGGTTCATCCCGAACTACCAAACCGATGCAAACTCCGAATACCAAGAAGTTTAAGTACGGGAGACACACGGCGGGTGATAAGGTCCGTCGTGAAGAGGGAAACAGCCCAGACCGCCAGCTAAGGTCCCAAAATTGTGGCTAAGTGGGAAACGATATGGGAAGGCATAGACAGCCAGGAGGTTGGCTTAGAAGCAGCCATCTTTTAAAGAAAGCGTAATAGCTCACTGGTCGAGTCGTCCTGCGCGGAAGATCCAACGGGGCTCAAGCCACATACCGAAGCTGCGGGTGTTAGGTTTTAACCTAACGCGGTAGCGGAGCGTTCTGTAAGTCTGCGAAGGTCTGTTGTTAAGCAGGCTGGAGATATCAGAAGTGCGAATGCTGACATAAGTAACGATAATGGGAATGAAAAATTCCCACGCCGAAAATCCAAGGTTTCCTGCTCAACGTTAATCGGAGCAGGGTGAGTCGGTCCCTAAGGCGAGGCAGAAATGCGTAGTCGATGGAAAACAGGTTAATATTCCTGTACTTTGCAATATTGCGATGGGAGGACGGAGAAGGCTAGATCAGCCGCCCGATGGTTGTGGCGGTTTAAGCAGGTAGATAGGGTTCTTAGGTAAATCCGGGAATCTATTGTCGAGATGCGAATACGATAGTAGCTCTTTCGGGAGCGAAAAAAGTGATTGATGCCATGCTTCCAGGAAAAGTCTCTAAGCTTCAGATATTGTAGAACCGTACCCCAAACCGACACAGGTGGATAAGTAGAGAATACTCAGGCGCTTGAGAGAACTTGGGTGAAGGAACTAGGCAAAATGGCACCGTAACTTCGGGAGAAGGTGCGCCCATATTATGTGAAAGACTTCGCGTCTGGAGCGGAAATGGGCTAAAAAATCTAGGTGGCTGCGACTGTTTATTAAAAACACAGCACTCTGCAAACACGTAAGTGGAAGTATAGGGTGTGACGCCTGCCCGGTGCTGGAAGGTTAATTGATGAGGTTAGTCTTCGGACGAAGCTTCTGATCGAAGCCCCAGTAAACGGCGGCCGTAACTATAACGGTCCTAAGGTAGCGAAATTCCTTGTCGGGTAAGTTCCGACCTGCACGAATGGCGTAACGATGGCCACACTGTCTCCACCCAAGACTCAGTGAAATTGAAATTGCTGTGAAGATGCAGTATACCCGCGGCTAGACGGAAAGACCCCGTGAACCTTTACTATAGCTTTACACTGAACTTTGAATATATCTGTGTAGGATAGGTGGGAGGCTATGATACCCAGGCGCTAGCTTGGGTGGAGCCATCCTTGAAATACCACCCTGATGTCTTCGGGGTTCTAACCTAGGTCCGTGATCCGGATCGGGAACAGTGTATGGTGGGTAGTTTGACTGGGGCGGTCTCCTCCTAAAGAGTAACGGAGGAGCGCAATGGTACCCTCAGCGCGGTCGGAAATCGCGCAATGTGTGTAAAAGCATAAGGGTGCTTGACTGCAAGACCGACAGGTCGAGCAGGTACGAAAGTAGGCTTTAGTGATCCGGCGGTTCTTCATGGAAGGGCCGTCGCTCAACGGATAAAAGGTACTCCGGGGATAACAGGCTGATACCGCCCAAGAGTTCATATCGACGGCGGTGTTTGGCACCTCGATGTCGGCTCATCACATCCTGGGGCTGTAGCCGGTCCCAAGGGTATGGCTGTTCGCCATTTAAAGTGGTACGCGAGCTGGGTTTAGAACGTCGTGAGACAGTTCGGTCCCTATCTACCGTGGGCGTTGGATATTTGAGAGGAGCTACTCCTAGTACGAGAGGACCGGAGTGGACGTATCTCTGGTGTTCCGGTTGTCACGCCAGTGGCAGTTGCCGGGTAGCTATATACGGACAGGATAACCGCTGAAAGCATCTAAGCGGGAAGCCTCCCTCAAGATAAGATATCCCAGTGACCAGTAATGCGGTCACTCTAAAGGTTCGTTGAAGACTACAACGTTGATAGGCAAGGCGTGGAAGTGCAGTAATGCATGTAGCTAACTTGTACTAATTAACCGTGAGGCTTTCCATACAACCTTAAATAGTTTCTCTTATGAGAACTGAATGTCATCAAATAAAAATGCATCGTTAATCACACTAATACATATTGATGTAGTTGTCTTTATGACTACATCCACCAGTTTCCTGGTGGCTATAGCGAGTGGGAACCACCTGATACCATACCGAACTCAGAAGTGAAAACGCTCAGCGCCGATGATAGTGTGGTGTATTCCATGCGAAAGTAGGACACTGCCAGGGATTTAATCCTAAAAACCCGTATTGATAATTCAATACGGGTTTTTTTTTATGTTTTAATGTACGATATTTTTTCGAGTAGTTGCGATGAAGAATAATTTTAATAAAACACTAGATAACAAAATTGCTTACCAACAAAATTTGCCGTGGGTATTATTCACCCTCGCATTATTTATCGTAATTTCAATTTCCGTTTTAGTTCAAAAAAGAATATTGAGTGATGGTTCGTGTTATGCGTCCATTGCTTGGAATATGGCGCATGGTATTGGTTCACTATGGCGTCCAATATATACACCGACAGTGTTAGCGCCCGTTTTTTATGAGCATCCCACGTTAGGAATGTTTGTTGACTCTTTTTTCTTTCGTGCGTTTGGCAGTAGTTTTATTGTTGAAAGAATATATTGTTTTACAATGTTGCTTTTAACTTGGTGTGCAATGGGTTTAGTTTGGTTTCGCCTGCAACCCAGCGCAAATCGATATATTCTATGGCTGCTCGTTTTTTGCTGGGTTATTGTGCCAGAGATGAGCCATGCCTACGGTGGAAATGCCATTGAGCTTTTATTAGTTGTTTTTACAACCTTTTCTGTTTGGATAATTATCTGCGCCTTACAATCAGACCGCTTAAATATATTGCGATTGTTATTGGCGAGTATTTGTATGTCAGGTGCATTTTTTACAAATGGTTTTCAAGCATTTTTTCCTTTAGCTGCCCCATTTATTTATAAAATTGTTTTTTCTCGTTCATCATGGAAATTAATTGGCGCGCAAACCCTCTTATTAATTCTTTTTACAGCGGCAATAATAGGCGCGGTTTTCTTGTATCACCCTGCTTATACATTTATGCATCATTATTTTTTTCAACAAGTCTTTGCAACCTTTACTCATGCACGAATCGGTAATGGAAATTATAGGGGCTTTTCACATTTAATGGGCATTTGGATGCTGCTCCGTAATTTTTTAATATCGCTTTGTATTATTTCTGTCGTATTTAAAATAATGGCAAAAAAAACCGGTCAACCTTTTTTTCAAATTGTAAAAGAAAAACTGCGCAACAAAAATGTTATTTTTTTATTCCTAATTGGTGTATCTGCATCACTGCCTATTTTAGCAAGCTCAAGACAAATGAATCATTATTTTTTACAGGCATTTCCATTTTTCATTCTTACCTGCATTGTTATTCTGACACCAATTGCGCAGCAATGGATTTCGCATACCGACACCCATGTGCTTTATTATAAAAAAATGCTAAAGACTGGAACGATTCTTGTGGCAGTCACTACTGTTATCGTCATCGCTTTGTATGGGCATTCTCCGCCCATGCTGCAAGATGTTACGGCGATTAGCAAAGTTGTGCCTAATGACACAATGATTTCAGCGGGTTCGAATAACGTTTGGAATAATTGGAATTTACAGGGATATTTTTATCGTTATCATCAAATCTACTTTTCGCAAAAAACGGGCGCGCCTTTTTTATTGGAAGATAAAGTGCATGCTTATTTGCCAGCTGGTTATGAAAAGGTGGATTTGTCATTGCATAAATTTGTTTTGTATAAAAAATCCCCCCGGTTTACCGACTCAAAAATCCCCCCGGTTTGCTGCGCAAACCGACCCCCTTTTTCAAAGGGGGTGAAATCCTCTCGTTAATGCGTTAATCAATCGGCTCATTTTTTCAAAAGAAGTGGGGTTAATTCGTTGCTCTTGCTAACGCGAACAGGCCCCCTTTTAGATTTTTCAAAGGGGGTAAATTCGCCGCCATCGCAAATAAAAAATTAATATCAATGATTCAATCGCATTATTTTTCGGTAACTTGCTATAACCTTCTTGTCGGTCGATAAATTCAATCGGAAATTCGACTATTTTGGCGTTATGCAAATGCAATAACCATGCGAGATGAATTTTATAAGCGTAACCCTTAGATTTTAAATTATCCAAATCAATTTTTTTAAGCAATGACGTACGTGTACCACGAAACCCCGTGGTGTAATCTTTTATTTTTCTGCTTAAAATAATACGTGCTGCTATATTCCCAAGGACAGATAATAATTTTCGGTTTAACGCCCAATCTGCAGGAATGCTGCCACCTTTCACATAACGACTCCCTGTCACAACATCGGCGCCATTTGTAAATTCCTGCATCATGGGTATTAAATACTTCGGTTGATGTGAACCATCCGCATCAAATTCAAAAACAATATCCGCATTTAATGTTTGATAAGCGTATTTCATCGCTTGAATATAGGCATTGCCTAAACCCGATTTTTTTTCTTCTGTTTGTAAATAAATTCGAGGATATTTTTTTTGATAGGCCTTTACGATATCCCTTGTTTTATCGGGTGAATTGCTATCATAAACCAAAACACCCATTTCATAATTTTCAATTTGACGAAATATGATATGTAGTTGATCCAGGATTGAACCAATATTTTCTTTTTCATTATACGTTGGGATGATGATAATTGCTTTTTGCATTTTAGATTAACTGTTTGTTTAATTGAGACGAAGAATATGTACGAAAATCCAAAGCAACCCACATAATTAAAATAGGTGCAGTGATCATAATAAAAAAAACATCATAACCCGCAATAGCTTGATGCGAACAACGGAGTGAAAAAAAGTCAAGAATCAGTAACGGGGTTGTTAAGCATAACCACAATAAAAATAACCAAGATTTTAGGGTGTTCTTTAAAGTGAGTAGCGTAATAACGACAGCAGCAATGGACGTGCTCAATAGAACAACTGCATGAAATCCGCTAAAAACACGCGCACCCTTATCTTTAATGACATGTAGCGGCGTATAGTGGTTCGGATCCCATAAATAAAAACCAGCATGTAATGCGAAGGTGACAAATAAACCGCCTAATGCAAAATACAACCCTTCTTTTTTGTTATTACTCCAAATAAAAAACCCCAGTAATGGCGCTAAATAAGAAAAATTAAATCGAGCAGTTGCTAACATTCCAACGCCGATAATAAAACATAATTTGCATAATTTATTTTTTTGCCAAAAATAAAAAAGTGCGACCGTAAATAAACAATACGCCAAACCCATGGTCACGTAATCGTTGCCGGTCACCATGGCTTGAACAAAAGCGGGGGATGAGAGCAGGCACAATAAATAAATATTAGCGTTCAAAGTACTTTGTGTTATTTTTTTTACTGTAAATGCAGAGACAATCACAAGCAATGGTATTATTAATTCATACAAACCAGTGCATGTAAAAGGCATCGTTAATATGACCCAGCCAGGACCCGGGCTAATTGGATTATGCAAATAATCCAACTTTGAATAAGGAAAAAGACCATGCAACAATCGTACGCCACTCAAGATTAATGCGGGTCCTGAATCTGTGCCGCGTCCTATCGCTTGCAGCGAAAGCTCGTGATGATACAAAACAATATCGATTAGAAAAAAACAAGCGGATAAAAAAATCATTGTATGATTTGTACCGAGTAATTTTTTTAAGCAAGATGGTTCAGATACTTTTTGAAAAAACACATAATAGAAAATACCGACTACCGTCATATACAATGGAACAAACCACGCCATATCGACATGAATATATTTAAAAATAGCCATCAAGGAAGGTATTTGCAAAAAAAACAACAATAACAAACTAATGCTTATTTTTTTTGATGTGGAGAGCATGCTTTCTCTGGGCAGTTAAAAAATACAAAACGACCATTCTCGCGGAAATGAATAGTTTGCGCATGCGTCAGCATGGCGAAACTTGAGGTTACAATGCTATACTCTTTCGGCTTAAAATTGAAGGAAATATTGTGACTACTTGGCTTAATCCTGTTATTTTGGTCGGCGGAACAGGCACGCGTTTATGGCCATTATCGCGTGCAAATTATCCTAAGCAATTTGCACGTCTCGATGGGCAATATTCTCTGTTTCAGCAAACTGTACTTCGCGTAAAAGAGATTCAACACTTAAATTGTATTTATATTGTTGTGAATGAATCCAATTATTTTCTTTGCTTAGATCAGCTGCGCGATTGTCATGTTGAAAACGTAACGATTATTGTCGAGCCAGAAGGCCGCAATACAGCACCTGCTATTGCTGCTGCTGCCCATATCATGAAGCAACGTCATATGCAGCATGAATTGATGTTGGTATTACCCTCCGATCATAAAATTAAAAATAACGATGCATTTGTCACAACGGTTCATCAAGCAATGAATGCTTCTATAGAAAAAAAATTAATTTTATTTGGCATTAAACCTTATGAACCCTCTACCGCTTATGGTTATATTCAAACTGAACATGACGCAACACAGCTTACCAAAGTAAAATCTTTTTTTGAAAAACCCAGTCTTGATAATGCGAAAATTTTTATCTCGCAACCGAATTGTTATTGGAATAGCGGGATGTTTTTATTTTCTGCAGAAACGTTATTAACTGAATTGTCATGTCATGCACCTGATATTGATCGTTTGGGTTATTTGTCTGTTGAAAATGCCATTCATCGAGATAATACGCATTATTTAAATCGTGATGACTTTTCAAAAATGCCTAATATTGCCATCGATATTGCTGTTATGGAAAAAACAAACGCAGCTTATATGTTGGCGCTACAATCCGATTGGTCAGATTTGGGTGATTGGCATGCGATTCATAAAAATGCACAAGCCGATCAAAATGGCAATGTGTCTGTCGGCAACGTGTTTTCATTAGACACACAAAACTCCTATTTACATTCAGATGATAAATTATTGGCGACTTTAGGCGTTGATAATTTGGTGGTGGTTGCCTCCAAAGACAGCGTATTAATTGCGGATAAATCAAAAACACAAGATGTGAAAATACTGGTTAATTTATTAAAATCCCAAGGGCATGGAGATTGTCTCGCTGATGATTTAAAAGTGCATCGTCCGTGGGGAACGTATGAAAGCATCATGACATCGAAAAATGTTCGGGTGAAACATATTGTTGTAAAACCGAGTGGAAAATTATCGCTTCAGTTACATGCGCATCGCTCTGAACATTGGGTGGTTGTGAAAGGTGTCGCTGATGTTACTAATGGTGAAAAATCATTTCAGCTTTTTGAAAATCAGTCAGTTTATATTCCTAAAAATACGAAGCATCGATTGTCTAATCTTCAGGATCATGAGTTACATTTAATTGAAGTGCAGGTGGGTGATTATGTGGGTGAAGATGATATTGTGCGTTTTGATGATGTTTATGGCAGAGTATCTCAAAGTGCAGAAGAAGTTGCATAAATGATTAAAAAAATTTTACATTCCAAATTTTATTTTTTTGCCATCATCGGTTCCACTGGATTTGTGATTGATAGCAGCATTTTTTATTGCCTGCACTTTAATTTTGATATTGCATTTAGTCGTGTCGTTTCCATTTTAACAGCGATGACATTCACGTGGCTTGCCAATAGAACATTTACATTTCAATATCATGCGTCTTTATCATTTAAAGAATGGTTAAAATATTTTTCAGTGAATTCAGTGGGTGCAGTCATTAATTTTTCAGTATTCGTTTTATTGATGCGTATGAATCCATTTTTATCACATTATTTTATTATTCCACTTGCACTCGCAACGCTAACGGCAATGGGATTTAATTTTACTCTGTCTCAGTTTTTTGTATTTAAGTCGAATTAGGGTCGTATGAAAAAATATTTATCCTATCCGCTTGTTTCTCTCAAGCCTGAAACGTATTTGTCGCTCATTATTTTTTTAGCGCCTTTTTTATATTTTTTATCAGGCATTAATGTCGATATTTACTCGCCATCATTACCGGCAATCTCCACTTATTTTCATGCGAGCATTGTTGCTACTAAAAATACGATTTCTGTTACTGTATTAGGTTGGGCAACAGGCGCATTATTTTTTGGTATTTTAATTGATAGTTTGGGTCGTAAAAAAATATTAATCATCGGAATATTTCTTTATGTGCTTGCGAGTTTTGCAGCGTCTTTTTGCGCGAATATCCACGAATTAATGTGGGTGCGCTTTATTCAAGGTTTTTCGGTTTCGTCTGTTATTGGTTCCCGTGTTTTGTTGGTTGATCTTTTGACGGGACACCGGTACATGGTTGCTATGCTATATACCTCGATTGGTTATGGCATCGGTCCTATTCTCGGTCCATTTGTCGGTGGAATTTTGCAGCATTATTTCGGTTGGCATGCGAATTTCTATGCGTTAACCATCGTTAGTGCGATTATTTTTTTATCGTTACTGATTTTTATTAAAGAAAGCATTACCGTGCGGCATCCTTTAAAAATATCCAATGTATGCAAACGTGCCGCATCCGTTTTTTCGCACAAAAGATTTATGGCGGGCGTTATGATTGGCGGGATAACGCAAACCCAATTAATGTTGTATGCAACCATGGGCCCGTTTATTGTTGAAAAGTTATTACATCAAACGGCGATTGTGTATGGTAATAGCGCGTTGATTGTGGGCGCATCCTATTTGACGGGCAGTTTAATTAATCGATTATTATTAAAATATACATCCCCGAAAAAAATCTGCGATATCGGTTTTCTGATTTTGATGATCGCGCTGGTATTTACATTATTATTAGCACTGCTGGCAACGCTCGATTTAACCACGATCATGGTGCCGATTTTTTTAACCTGTGTGAGCGCAGGTTTTATTTTTCCCAATGTGTTAAGCATGAATTTAAAACAGTTTTCGCATTCCATTGGTATTGCGATGGCGGTACAATCATTCGTTTTGCTGCTAAGCACTTCTTTGGGTTTGTTTTTGATTAGCTATGTGCATGTTGTCGAATTATTCCAGCTATTTTTTATTTTATTAGCGTTGGCATTTTTTGAAACGATATTATTTTATACGCTTTATCGCGGGATTTTTTTGGAAAATATATAAATATAAATTCGATTTGGGAGCTTTTTATGATTGCTACCCATCAGTATTGATTATATGCTTACAAAAATCAAAGAATCACTGAACGCAACGTTTCTGCTGACTATATAGTTTAGAAGCCGAGCGTTAGCGAATGCGAAAGTCTGTAAAACAATCTATCTTCGACCCACCTTTCGCATTCGCTTACGCTCGGCTTCTAAGTTGTATTATCAGCAAATGCGTCATGTGCGGTGTTTTTCTGATTCTTAATTAATGCAGGTAAATTACAAAAAATTTTGGAATTAAATATAAGAGGGTTTTTTAATGACAATAAAATTGAGTCCGAGTGTTTTTTTGGCAACAGTATTTTTTACAGTGAATAGTTTTTCTGCGACGATGTCTTGTCCGTCGGCATCACAAATTCATACCGCTGTTTATTTTAAAAATGTTTTTGGTGTACGCTTATTTGAATTACAGGGTGGTACTTACAATGGTACTTTCGTTTCAGTTTATAACGCAAAAGATCAGGCGGCTGCGCAAACATTTTTAATGGGTGTCACCAGTCCTTACGAAAGATATGCAACAAAACACAGTGATTTTTCCTATTGTCTCTATGCGCCGTATAACAACAATCCACTTCAATTGAAAAATAAGAATATAATTTCTGTTCTCTGGGTGGATTAACTAATAATCCACCTGTAAATTTGAAACGTTATTTTTTGTGGATTAAGGATTATGATGTATCTGCGAGGGTGGCTGAGCAATATCCTGTTCAATTTTCTGTTTAAGAGCATTTAAATCTTCTATATTTGTTACATACTCATGATTCTTTCCTTGAAATTGCTTTGGGCCAATATGTAAACGTATATCAGTTCCAAAATTAAGACCGCTTTTCGCACACTGCTCCTGAAGTACGTTAAACAAACGCGATGGCTCTTTAACACCCGGCAGATTGTATTCGATCAATGCTCGTTTTTCTGCGAAACTAGGATTTTGACTAAGAATAGTTTTAAAACATTGAATTGCTTCTTTAGATTCTTCAGATTGTTTTGTAAAAAGCCCCAAGAAACCTGTTGTTTCTTTTTTATATTGTTCAAGCGCTGCAGTTATCATTTTGCAGAACGATTCATCTGGAAAACATGTTGCTGCTTTAACAGCTACGTCTTTTTTAATATCCTTAAGCAGGGCAATGTTATCGCTAGCTGAACCCGCAATATCACGATTTTCTAAAAAGCTTGTTTTTTCTTCACATCTTTCTATACGACGATCAATTTCACGTTCTAAAGCGTCCCATTCTTTTGCGCTATTCACCATTTCTTTGAATTGTTCAGGAGTGCTTTTATTTATAATGTCATGAACGTCGTCAGGAGGATTTTTAATGTTATGACGACTTTCCATCACTGCGAGAGTAACGATGGTTGTAGCATATTCTTTTGAAAGGTCAATGCCGGCTTCATTGCGCAACTTCAAAGTACCTGCGCGCGCTTCTCGGATCAATTGTATTAATTCAGCGGCTTTTTCATTAGACCTTGTGTTTTCATCGTCAATTATACGGTCTATCATCGTGTTAAGTTCTTCTACATTGGGAAATCTCGATTTATTACCCCTGCTCATTTTGAACCCCCAAATTTTTTCACACAAACCATTTTTTTAATTAAAAAACCTTTAAATACAACGTGGCGCACTCACTCTACTGGTGGATTAACCCGCAAAGGTTTTCCCCGCACCACTAATTACCTTAAGCATAGTACAAATAACGCAATTTTCCTTAAAACACCTCATTGCCGAATTGCACGCCTTTAAGTTTTTAAGTCACTTTGCGCTTAATTGCATGAATAGTTATGCGGGTTTACGATTTAATTAACTTAAAAAAACAACGGAGGGTTGTCGACCGGCATTTTCTTTTTGCTTGCGTACAGAACAAAACCCTGGTGTGCAAATGGTGCAGACATTATTTTTAATATTAATTGCTGTATCGGGCAAATGATTTGCCGATAATTCAAACAGGGCTGCGCGACGTGCATTAAAAAAAAGTTTATCCGCGCGTTTTTCAATCAGCGATTCCGGAAAATAAGATAAAAAATCTGCTTGTACTTCATAACAACAGACCAAAGCTGAAGGGCCACAATAAACTTGTAATTGCGCGGGATTTGTTTTGAATGATTTTTGCATGGCGTTAATTGTTGTTGTAATTATTTTCGCGTGTAATCCACGCCATCCGGCATGAATAATACCGATCGCTTGATTTTTTTGATCCACTAAAACAATGGGAAAACAATCTGCGGTAGCAATGCCGATGCCAATATTTTTTTCTTGAGTGATAATGGCATCACCTTCGTGTTGAAATAGATCGAGGGGTTGCGTGAGATTGTTTTTGTTATTGAGCGTAAATACAGTGGCGCTGTGGGTTTGTTTGAGAAAAAAAAGTGTGTGTAGTGAGGCGTTTGTTCCTGTTTCGATTTTGTTTTTCAAAGTGAGAAATTTTTCGGTTGCGTAACTTCCATTGATTTGGAGACTGTCTTTTTCAGAGCCAAAATAAATAACGCAATTGTCTGTTTGAAGATAAGACATAAAAACCCTTTATAAATGTAAATTTACCGACTTAAAATCTCATCATTCATAATAGCAGTGAAGCTTGTTGTCAGCACTCAGAAACCGAGCGTTCTGAAGTATCCCCATAAATTTTTTATAACCACTTGAATTAATATCATTGTTGTAAAGACGCGATTCAGTCTTTCGTAGAGACGTCGATTTATCGCGTCTCAGATACATGATCATCTCTGGTGTTTATAAATGCAGTGACATTAGAGTGAGTGTTACTGACTATAGGGCGAGGTAATTCTGAGATTTGAGACGCGATAAATCGACGTCTCTACGAAGTTCACGACAATTCAAAATTTGTGTGGGGATACTTCAGACCGAGCGTTAGCGAGCGTGAAAACCCCCGTAAACCGTGCGTTTTGTCGTCAGCCCCAACTTCCAAAACTTTAAACCTCATCAAATTGCTCCTAGGATCAACACTGAAACGTTCATCGCCGTGTAGCCACGTGGCGTAAGTTCTGAATGCTGACGACAAGCTTTAGTGCTTGAGCTTAAATGGAAATCCTTTAATGCTTTGTTTTTAAACACTATTCTTATCATTTTTTTCCATTTTTGTTAATAAATCCTTAACGTCTGTTTGCTACACTTTATATAGGAATACTCAATTTTTATAAGCAGGGAGCTTTTATGAATCAACGAATGTAGAGAGATTAAAATGCGTGCGCTTGATCAAACATACAAACATTTGTTTGGCAGAGCTGAAATTTCTGATGAAGAAAAATTTTCTGCGATTATTGCGCGGCATCATGGCTCTGATGATTTTGAGCGTGGCGATTTCACAGATGAATCGCAAGTTCGCTTAACATCAGAAGAATATACAAAATTTTTACAAGATGTTGCCAGAGAAACTCAAAGTCATGCCATTCGGGAAAGAATAAAAATTCTCGCTGATCACGATCTTTCTGTTTTTGTTGCCTTGGCCGAAAATTTATTTTATAGGTCTCCGGAAGAGATATTGGTTTTATTTGAAAATTTGCTTGATAATTTCATTGCTGATAAAAATACGCAGTCAGTTTTTTTGCAAAAAATCGCTGAAAATTCTCAATTCACCCCAGAGATTTTATTTGAACTGGGTAAAAAATATGGGTATTTATTTTTTCAAGCAGCAGCCGAACATTCAAATTGTAGCGCGGAGTTACTTATTGAGCTGGCTAAAGAAAATTTATCTCGCGTATTGAACCAAATAATAAAAAACAAAAATTGTAATGACACAGTCAAGCTTGTAATCGCAAAACAAAGTGCTACGCATACAGAAATATTAGAAAAATTTGCGAAAGAGACAGATAATATTGGAATTCTCTTTGCAATCGCAAAACATCATAATTGCAATGATGTCATCAGACAGATTTTATTATCCAAAAGTTGTGCAAAGGATTATAACGCAAAATTTCTCAAGCAATTAATTCAAAACACGCAATCCAGCGATGTGCTCTCTAGTCTTGCTCATCATGAGCAACTCACAGATGATCATAGATATGCTATTGCACAAAACAGCAGCGCATCCCATGATACGTTAAAACAAATAAAAGATCATACAAAAAGTGTTTCTGTGCTTGCAAAAATAGCGCTTAATTGTAATTATTTTTCAGGCGGAGAATATCAAGCTAAGTTAAATGCTTTGTTTATAAAATGTGAAAATGATGAAGCGTGCGCAGAATTATTAAAGATAATTGCCAAAGAGAGTGATAATTTTAACGTACTTTGTGCAGCGCAGGGTGCTGCAAATAAAAATATCGATATTCAAAGAATTCTTGCGAATAATATTTATTTTTACGGGTTTGATGCGCACGGAAAAATCGATTATAAGTCAGGATTGGATATTTTGCTGACTAATTGCAATAATGATCCTGATCGTTTAGATTTTTTAAACCATATTGCAAAAAAAAGCACGGAATATGATCTATTGCTGGCAGTGTCAAATTACCGGTTCCCAACTAACCAAGTCCGAGTTTTATCTTGGAAAAATCCTAATTTTCGTAGAAAAAAAATTGAATTTGGAGAAGAAGAGGAATACATAAAAGATTTAAATAAGCAGATAGAAGATCAAACAGAATCAAGTACAAATGTTTTGCCTGCAATAGCAGCAGCATCTCCTGCTGATCAAAATAATAGCTTTTTTCAAAGAAAAAACGAACCTGATCAATTGTCTAAATCAAGAATTTTAGAAACAATTGATATTTATATCAAGAAACGTAGCAAAGGAAATGGCGGGAGTTTGTTTGATTATTTTTACAACCTGCCTTTAAATAAAACTTTGACAACCGCCAAAATCAGTAACGCGAAGGCCTTAAAAGATAATATCGATAAAGCAAAATCGTATATTGAAATAATTTATTTATTAGAAGAAGCAAAATCACTGAATGATGCACAACAAATATTCGAGCATGGCCACAAAAAAGCGAATGGATATGAAGCTACACTGAATGAATGTCATGATTTAATTCCAGGGTATGAATGTCATGATTTAATTCTAGGGTTGCTTTTTAAACTCGAAGATGTACAGCTCTTTTTAATAGAGAAAATTTGTGGAATAAAAAAATATGAATTGATGCAATCATCAATAGATGCATGCGATTCAATTGGTGCTCTTAAAGAGGTTCTAGAATCAAAATTGGGACGAGATAATAATTATATCAAAATGTTAGATGTCATAGAGAAGATTAATTCTCGTCCGATTAACTCACGACTGAAACAATAAACCCCTTTAAATAATTCGTTTCCGCAATCGCTGGATGAATGGGGTGATCAGGTCCTTGATGGCATTGCTCTAATACAGAGATTTCTTTTTTAGTGTTAATTCCGGCTTTTCGAATGCAATTTAATAATTCTGCGGCTGATAAATGCATGGAGCATGAAGCGGATAATAAAATGCCGTTGGGAGTTAATAATTGTAGTGCCGCTTCATTTAATTTTTGATACATCTTTTCGCCCGCACCTAAATCTTTTTTGCGTTTGATTAAAGCGGGCGGGTCTAAAATAATCACGTCAAATTTCGCTTGTTTTGCGGCGAGATTTTGCATAATTTCTAATGCATCACCACACAATGTTTTAATATTATTTAATGAATTTAATTGAGCATTTTGATTTAATAAATCAAGCGCGGGTTGTGAGCGATCAATGGCGGTGACTTCAAGCGCGCCGTTTTTGGCGCAGGGAATTGAAAATGCGCCGCAATAACTGAATACATCCAAGACTTTTTTATCGTGACAATACGATGCGATGCGCGCGCGATTAAAGCGATGATCGAAAAACCAACCGGTTTTTTGGCCGGTTAATAATGAGGCGCGGTACGTGCAATTATTTTCGATGATATCAATGTAATCGGGTAATGCATCACCTAAAACCTCTGTGTAGGATTCTAGTCCTTCATTTTTTCTTTCGGTGCTATCACATTTTAATACGATTATTTTGGGGTTAAAAACGTGTTTTACGGCGTCGATTAAAAATGATTTGAGTGTTTCCATGCCAGCAGTATTGATTTGTACAACAATAATATCGTTGAATTGATCGATAACAACGCCGGGCAATCGATCGCTTTCGCCGAAAACGATGCGACAAAAGTGGTCTGGAAATAATTCAGCGCGTTTTGTTTTTGCGGTTTGCATTTTTCGGATAAAAAATTCGACATCGATTTTTTCGTGGATATCTTGGGTTAAAATGCGGATGCATAATAAACAATGGGGGTTGATATAACCAATGGCGATGGATTTGCCGAAGGATGTTTCGATTTTGATGAGTTCGCCAGCGGTGTAATTTTTAAGAGGGCTTTGTGTTGCGTCGATATCGTTGCTGAAGATCCAGAGATGGCCGGCTTTGATGCGACGTTCGGCGTCTTTTTTGAGGCGGAGAGAGTTCATAGAAAATACACGCTTCGTTTAGGGTTTCGCATTCGCTGACGCTCGGCTTCTACCTCGAGCGTTGAATTAAGATCGTGCCTGCGTAGGCTTCTGGGGATTCTTTTTGTAGATGGTGATGATGTGGCCGATTTGCGCGATGAGGGTGGCGTCGTGTTTTTTGCAAATGGCTTCGGTTATCGCTTCTTTTTCAGCTTTGTCTTTGCTGTTTAATTTTATTTTAATTAATTCGTGTGAATGTAATGCGAGCTCGATTTCTTTGTGTACGGCGTCGGTTAGGCCTTTTGAGCCGAGTAAAATCACGGGTTCTAGATGATGTGATTGTTGTTTGAGGATTTTGAGGCCGTCTTTGGTGAGGGGTTTGGTCATAGTGTGTGGTCGCTGAAAATGATTTGCTTTGTAAGCTACGCGCACGCTACCGCATGCGCTTCTGTGGCGCTTCGAGCAAATGGTGTGTCGTCGTTACGCGAGTTTTTCTTTGATGCGCGCTTTTCTGCCTTTTAGGTCGCGTAAATAATATAATTTTGCGCGACGTACATCACCGCGACGCACGACTTTAATGCTGTGTACAACGGGGCTGTAAGTTTGAAATACACGTTCTACGCCTTCACCGTGCGAAATTTTACGTACGGTAAATGCAGAATTTAAGCCGCGGTTGCGAATTGCAATCACGTCACCTTCGAATGCTTGTAAACGTTCGCGTTCACCTTCTTTTACCTTGATTTGCACAATAACGGCATCACCTGCTCTAAAGTCAGGGATTTCTTTGGTCATTTGTGCTTGGTTAATCGCTTGAATTAATTTACTCATTTTATATTACTCCTGATATCTGAGACGCGATAAATCGCGTCTCTACGAAAATTTATTGCCGCCAAGTATAGTGTCATTGATAAATAATTGCAGCAATTTTCTTTCATGATCATTAAGAACCCGTCTTTTTAACAAATCGGGACGTTTTTGCCAAGTTTTTCCTAAGGATTCTTTTTCTCGCCACGCTGCAATGGCAGCGTGATCACCGCTTTGAAGTACGGATGGTACAGTCATACCATCGATTGTTTCAGGGCGCGTGTAATGCGGATGATCTAATAATCCGTTTTCAAATGAATCTTGCAGTGCGGAATTTTCATCGCCTAATGCATTTGGCAATAGACGTGTGATCGCGTCAATCATCACCATCGCAGGCAATTCACCGCCAGTTAAAACATAATCGCCGATCGACCATTCTTCATCAACGAGTGATTGCAGTACGCGTTCATCAATTCCTTCATAACGACCTGCCAGTAAAATAAATCGCTGATCGGTTTGCGTTGAAAGCCCGTGGATTTTTTTTTGTGTTAATAATTTTCCTTGCGGAGAAAGATAAATCACCTTGGATTTCACGGGATTTGCTGCGCGGGCAGCCATAATGGCATCGTGTAAAGGTTGATATTGCATGACCATGCCAGGTCCGCCGCCATAAGGACGATCATCGACGCGTTTGTGAATACTGTGCGTGTAATCGCGTGGATTCCAGCAGTGTACCTCAATGATTTTTTGTTCGATCGCGCGACCGGTGATGCCGGATTTTAAGGCGTTAAAGATTTCGGGAAAGAGGGTGATGATGTCGAAGCGCACTCACAACTCCCACTCAACAACGATCATTTTCCCTTCTAAATCCACTGTTTTTACGACGTTACTCAAATAGGGAATATAATGATTTGTGCTTGTGACAATGACATCATTTGAACCTGTTTCAAATAAGTGATCGATCGTGCCTAAAGATTCACCTTTTGTATTTGTTACATTAAAACCAATCAAATCAGACCAGTAATATTCATCATTTTTTAACGCAGGTAATTCCGCACGCTCGATAGCAATCGCTTTTCCCTTGAGCAATAGGGCTTGATCACGGTCTTCGCACCGCGCGATTTTGATAACAAAACCTTTGCCGTGGGCTTTATGAGATTCGAGTTTCAGTGGTTCAAAATGATCGGGACGTGTTTCGATATGCCAGTTTTTATAGTGAAAAATATTATCGTGGGGATCGGTGTAGGAGGTTAAATGCGACCAACCGTGGACGCCGAAGGCGTCCCCGATACGGCCGATGATGATGAGATTTTTTTTGTGAGACACATCTGCTGCCGGAGTTAATTTTGGCTTATTGCTGCGCACAGGGTTTCGCATTCGCTTACGCTCGGCTTCTTCCGCGCGCTTTGTAGTAAGATCTATGCTTCTTCAGGTGCAGCAGCTTCTGCAGCTTCCGCTTTCGCCTTTGCTTTTGCGGATTTGAGTGACGCTGCGATTTGTGCTGTTTTTAATTCAGATTTTTTAGGTGTTGGTTTGTTGATTGCAGTATTGTTTTTCGCAGATTTTAATAGGTGTGCTACGCGATCAGATGCGATTGCGCCACAACCCGTCCAGTAACCAATACGCTCTTGATCCAATTGCAAAGTGGTTTCTGGACCACGTGCCATAGGATTATAAAAACCAACACGTTCGATAAAACGGCCACCCTGCGGTTTGCGTGAGTCTGTAACAACCACGTGATAAAAAGGGGATTTTTTGGCACCAGCCCGCGTTAAACGAATAACAACCATGATCGATTTCCTTTGGAATTTACGTAAGGCCGACATTCTACGTAAATTTTCCACTGTTGTGAAGGATTAGTTTTATTGTATACTCCGCGCGCATTTCGATGGTTGTTTTATAAGCTGTTATATGTACATTTTAGAGAGATTGTCACTATGAGTTATCCCAAAAATTCTCCTCAACTTGATAAACTGGCGGAGTTAATTTTTTATGTAGGACTGCCTCTGTTTGTCAATTATCTACTCGAAGAATATCTGATTAAAGAGATGAAAAATGCGGGTTATCGTGGCATTGCACAGATTTTTTTGTGGATGTCTTCTGTTTATATGCGTGTTGCGAATTTGGGTTGCGCATTTTTACCATCTGCTCTGATAGAAGCAAACTATCGCATGGTGAATGCGAATATGCGTCATGAAAATGTTTTGCAAGAACTTTATATGTCAGCATTAATGTTTCAATTTTTTGCTTCAAATACTAATCCTCGATGGTGTCCATTTTTTTCTAATGAGTTTATGCAATTGGCGGCGAATATGACGACTGCTATTTTTGCGATGGGTATGGCATACACACTTTTCTGTCCTTTAAATAAACCCGCAAATAAACGTGCAAAAGGGTTAAATCCGAAGCGTGATCCGCGCGAATTCTTTGAAGGTTCTGTGAGGCTGGTGCTGGGTCGATTCCCGATCCAGCCCCAGCCCCATTAAAATTTCTTCGGCATCTGCGCTAACAACTCCGGCGGCAATTGATCCCGATATTGCTCCAATTGCTTCATGCGTTTTTCCATTTTATTTCCGCCAAACCGTTTTAACATTTTTTGCATCTGCGCAAATTGTTTTAATAATTTTCCGATATCTTGCAATGTGGTGCCAGAACCTTTTGCGATACGTTGTTTGCGTGAACCATTAATTAATGCGGGAAAACGACGCTCTTTTTGCGTCATCGATAAAATAATCGCTTCCATTTGCACAATCACTTTATCATCCATCATGCCCGCTGCGCCTTTGGGAATTTTTGCAAAGCCAGGCATTTTATCCATGAGCGATTGCATGCTACCCATTTTTTTCATCTGATTTAATTGCGATAAAAAATCGTTAAAATCAAATCGTTTGCCGGATTGAATTTTTTTCGCCATTTTGTCGGCTTCGGCTTTATCGACTTTTTGTTTCACCGATTCCACCAAGCTGACGATATCGCCCATGCCTAAAATACGCGATGCAGCACGCTCAGGATGAAATACGGCTAAGCCATCCATTTTTTCACTGGTACCGATAAATTTAATGGGTTTGCCTGTGATGAGTCGCATGGATAATGCAGCACCACCGCGCGCATCACCATCTGTTTTTGTTAAAATAACGCCAGTTAATGCGAGTTTTTCATTAAATGTTTTTGCGACATTCGCTGCATCTTGACCGGTCATGCTGTCAACTACGAGCAGTGTTTCGGTGGGATTTGCAGAATGGCTGATCTGTGAAATTTCATCCATCATTGCATCGTCAATATGCAAACGACCCGCGGTATCGATAATTAATATATCTAAGAATTGTTTTTTCGCTGAATCGATCGCGCGTTTTACAATATCGAGCGGTTTGTCTTTAGGTGTCGAAGGAAAATGCGCCACTTCAATTTGTTTTGCGAGCGTTTCTAATTGATCTAACGCGGCAGGGCGATAAACGTCAACCGATGTGACCATCACGGTTTTTTTCTGTGACGATAAATATTTTGCTAATTTTGCCGTCGTAGTTGTTTTACCAGAACCTTGCAAACCCGCCATTAAAATAATCACGGGTTTTTGCGCGCGTAAATTAATGTCGGTGGTTTCACCGCCTAAAACAAGCGTTAATTCATCTTGCACCAATTTGATAAAGGCATCAGCAGGACGTACTTGTTTAATGATGGCTTGACCAATCGCGCTCGCGGTGACTTTTTCAATAAACGTTTTAATAACAGAAAGCGCAACATCGGCTTCGATCAATGCACGACGAATATCGTCAATGGCGTCTTTGATGTTCTCTTCAGTAAAACGATGAATACCGCGTAATTTTTCGAGGGTTGTGGAAAGGCGGTCGGTTAATTGATTGAACATGGCATATAACCCTTTGTTGGGATGTTAAATTGGGTGGAATTATATATCATATTGTTTAGAAGTGGGAGTTACGAGTTATGTTCATCGCGCTACTAATCTTTCTCATCTTGCTCGCCGCGTTTTTTTCCGCCGCCGAAACGGGCATGATGGCAGTAAATCGCTATCGTCTGCGCCATTTGTCTCGAAAAAAACATGCACAAGCCTCTAGAGTACTGCAGCTATTAGAAAGACCCGATCGTTTGCTCGGTATGATTTTAATCGGCAATACCTTTTCAAACATTTTAGCGTCTGCGATCGCAACGATGATTGCAATTCATTTGTATGGTGATTTGGGGGCGTTGATTGCAACGATTGCGCTGACATTCATTATTTTAATTTTTGGAGAAACAGCGCCGAAAACATTGGCGGCATTATATTCACAACGCGTGGCATTGAGCGTATCCACCCCCTTATTTTTTCTATTGAAAATCTGTTATCCGTTGGTTTGGCTTGTGAATTTGTTAGCCAATGGCGCGCTCCGATTGTTCGGTGTGCGTGTGCGTAAAAGTGAAATGGAAACATTGTCGATTGAAGAGTTGCGTTCTGTGGTTTTTGAAGCAACGGGCAAAACATCATTGCATTATCAAGAAATGTTACTGCGCGTGCTTGATTTACAGCAATTAACGGTTGAAGAAGTGATGGTGCCGAAAAATGAAATTTACGGTATTGATTTGACGTGGGATTGGGACATGATTGTTTCCCGATTATTAAGTAGTTCGCATGCATATTTGCCGGTATATGATGAACATATCGACAATATAAAAGGAATGTTAACGTTGCGAGCTGCGCTCGTGATGATAGGTAAATCTGATTTTGATCAAGCGGATTTATTGTCATTAATGCAAGAAGCCTACTTCATTCCGGAAGGTGTGTTATTGCATCAACAAGTATTGAATTTTCAGCAAGAAAAACAACATGTCGGATTAGTGGTGGATGAATATGGCGATATTCAAGGCATGTTAACGTTGCGTGATTTAATGGAAGAGATTGCGGGTGATTTTGCGATGAGCGCAGTGGAAACGGAGCGATTTATTTCGACACAAAAAGATGGCAGTGTGTTAGTGGATGGTAGTATTAGTGTGCGTGTTTTAAATCGTTTAGCGGACTGGCATTTGCCGGTCAATCAAGCGCGCACGTTAAGCGGGTTGATCATCGATCATTTGGAAATTATTCCAAAAACCGCTGTTTGTATTCGCATTGGTAATTATCGGATTGAAGTTATATCTGTTTCGCGCAATACGATTACGCAGGCGCGGGTTCTGAAATAATCACGGTATTGATTCAATTTTTAGTTTGGTTACGATGTCCGTAGTAAACAAGCTGCGAGGCAATTAATATGGAAAAAAGACAGATAACTTTGTTGCATAAAGGTTTTGAAAGCGCTGCAAGAAGTGAGAATAATATTGAATTTTGGCATGCGCGTGATTTGCAAAAATTACTGGGTTACGAGGATTGGAAAAATTTTATAAGAGTGATTGATAAAGCGAAGGATGCGTGTTTTAACGCTAAATATAGGGTTTCCGATCATTTTTCCGACGTCGGAAAAATGATCCCTGTTGGCAATGGTGGACAAAGAAAAATTGATGATATGATGTTGACGCGTTACGCTTGTTATTTGATTGCGCAAAATGGAGATTCAAAAAAAGATGAAATTGCGTTTGCGCAAACTTACTTTGCAGTGCAAACACGCAAGCAAGAAATTATTGAGCAGCGTATTTCTGAAGTTGAACGATTGCAAGCACGAGAAAAATTATCTCAATCTGAAAAACAGTTGTCTGGAATTTTATTTGAGCGTGGTATCGATGCGCAGGGATTTGGGCGTATTCGCAGCAAGGGAGATAAAGCGCTGTTTGGTGGTAATACAACACAACAAATGAAAAAAAAATTAAAGATCCCTGATAATCGAGCGCTCGCTGATTTTTTGCCGACTATTACAATCAAAGCAAAAGATTTCATTAATGAAATTACGACAATTAATACTGTTCGCGATAACTTGAAAAGCGAATCGCTTATTACGCACGAACATGTTAAAAATAATGCGGATGTGCGCAATTTACTAAAACGAAAAAATATCTATCCTGAAAATTTGCCGCCACTAGAAGATGTCAAAAAAGTCGAGCGAAAGATTAAATCAGACAATAAAAAATTACCGCAATCGATTGCGCGTAAACGCACATGCCCCAGCAAAGACGAGGTTAAATCACGGTATTGATAATAATTCCAATCGTATTATGATGATCCACACTTCAAAAACGAAAACACCAACGCTGAGCGAGTGATTGATGATATGACCGCCGAAGATAATAACTAGATAGCGAGTGGGAACTTGGATGTGTCTTTTTTCTCCCGAGCGCAGTCGTGCCAACAAAAAATTTCTCTGCCCCCTCCGCGAGGGTGAAAAATGGCACGTCCAAGTAAACCACGAGCAGATCAGAATCTACAGCAGTCATATCATGCATGAACTGACCGACTATGAGCAACAATAACGGACTTACCTTACTCGAATGTTTAATCGTCATTTCACTCTCAGTGATATTACTTTTTTCCGCCACGAGCGCCTATCGGCATTTTACTTATAAAAATCAATTATCCCTGCTTGTTAATCAATTCACTGATGCATTGGAATTTGCGCGCAATGCAGCTATCACATCACAATCAACCATTACTTTTTGTCCGAATAATGGAGATGAAACTTGTGGCACGCATTGGCAAAACGGGCAATTGATTATGGATGAAAAAAATCAGCGGGTGTTGCGGCAATTGCCTGTAATGCCGGCGCGATTTCATTTATATTGGCGAAGCACGTTGGGTGATTCACGTCAGTTAAGATGGCGATCCGACGGATTTACACGAGGTCAACAAGGGAGTTTTTATGTGTGCGGGCAAAAGGGATCGTCCGCGCAAATTATTATTTTACGAACAGGACGTCTACGCGAGGTGATGGGAAATATTGCCGCGTGTGATCAGATGATTTGAAGCAGGGTTCATGTTACATTACGCCCATTACAAGTAGGTTGGGGTAAATCTTGAATACACGACTCATGTTATTAGGGCCACCCGGTGCTGGCAAAGGAACACAGGCGCAGCTTTTGGTGTCACATTTTCACATCGTTCAAATTTCTACGGGCGATATGTTACGCGCTGCGATGAGAGATAACACACCGCTTGGACAAACCGTGAAACAAGCGGTTGATGCGGGCGCATTGGTTTCCGATGATATTATTATTGATTTGGTGAAAGAGCGTATTACAAAAGCCGATTGTCGTCATGGATTTTTATTTGATGGGTTTCCCCGCACGATTGCACAAGCCGATGCATTGCGACATCAAAAAGTGCGATTAGATCATGTGATTAATATCTTTGTTCCGGATGAGGATATTATTTTGCGGATGAGCGGACGATTGGTGCATGCCGCATCAGGCCGTGTTTATCATCACATTTTTAATCCGCCTAAAAATGCAGGCGTGGATGATGTGACGAATGAGCCGTTAATAGCGCGACTCGATGATCACGAGGACACTGTGCGGAAACGATTGATGATTTATCATGAACAAACACAACCGTTATTAAAATATTATCGGGATTGGAGCAATAGCGGTGATAGTGATGCGCCGAAGTTTCATTCCGTCGATGGTATTGGAACGCCGAGTGACGTGCAACAACGGATATTGCACGCTATCAAGTAGAGACGCGATTCATCGCGTCTCAGATGCATGGCCAAAGATCAGAGACGCGATGAATCGACGTCTCTACGATAACATGACAGGAGTATCAACATGCCAATCCAAGAACTCACCTCCGCCAACTTCGACCAACTGATTGAATCACATAATATATTGGTTATTGATTTTTGGGCGCAATGGTGCGGCCCATGCAAAACATTTGGCAATATTATGTCGACGGTTGCAACGGCTTATCCCGATGTGGTTTTTGCGAGTGTGAATATTGAAAATGAAAAAGCGTTGGCGGAAGAATTTGCGGTGCGATCGGTGCCCTTTGTGATGATTATTAAAAATCGTGCGATCGTATATGCGGAATCGGGTTTGTTATCTGCGACCGCGCTGACAGAATTGGTGGATCAAGCGAAGGCGTTGTGAGTGTTAGTGTGAGTATACCTCGCACTATATATTCAGAAACCGAGCGACAGCGAAGGTGAATCCTTAACTCCTTAAAAACAAAAAAGCCGCTAGTGAGAACCACTGAGCGGCTTTTCAAGCATCAGCTGTTAATTACTTCTTAGCTTTTGCTGGACGGCCTCTGCGTTTTTTACCTGCAGTTTTTTTCTTTGCAGCTTTTCTTTTAGCAGGTGCTTTTTTTGCTTTCTTTGCTTTTTTTGCTTTCTTAACTACTTTTTTTGTAGTTTTTGCTTTTTTTGCTGTTTTGCGTTTTTTTGCTGGCATTCTATTTCTCCCTAAAATTTTAGTTTAAAAAAACGACACTTTTATTTTACAATGAAAATCAATAAGATCAAACTTTTTGATCATTTTTTATCGATTTTTGTGTTTTTAATCATTTTTTTGAATATTTTTGTGTGTGTGATAGTGTTTATGGGGCATTTTTTATTAATTTAGGAGTGAAATAGGATGTTAAGAGTAAATTTTTTAATTAAATTAATTGGGACCGGTTTATTTTTTGTTGTGTTTTCACCATTTGTTTTCGCAGCGGGACAATCAAACGCGCAATCCGTGGCAGGATATTGGCAAACGATCGATGGTAAAACACATAAACCTTCTTCGGTAATCCAAATAGAACCCGCAGGACAATTTTATATTGGTAAAATCGTAAAAATTTTTTCGCCATCCAGCAATAATGCTCAGGTACTTTGCTTAAAATGCAAAGGTGACCAAAAAAATAAACCGATTCTGGGGTTAACCATCGTTCAACATATGATTTGCCAAGCAGGATATTGTTCGCAGGGTACGATTCTGGATCCTCGCAACGGTGACGTGTATCATTCCAATATGCAGGTAATTAACGGCGGACAAGCATTGAAAGTGCGTGGTTATGTAGGTGTTCCTTTGTTTGGCAAAACAGTCATCTGGCATCGCATCGATAAATTGGAAACAAACTCGAAAGAGTAAGATTTTTTTTCAAGGGAGAGAATATATGTCATTCATTGTCATTTTGGCGTGCCTGAGCACGCAGTGGTTTTTAAATTTGAGCAGCGCGCTATATACATTCCATTGGGCCGGAAAATACACTCAATGGATGATGAATGACAAATTCTCAAAACTTGCATCGGGACATGGATTTTTTACCGTATTATTATTGGTATTGCCCATCGTCATTGTCATGAGTTTGCTTTTCACGATTGTGTATCACACCTTAGGGCACGTGGGATATTTAATCTTGAGTCTTTTGTTACTGTGGTATTGCGTTGATGTGACTATTCTAAAGAAGACGCCTACCACTGAAATACCTCACGCTGATTTATTATTAGATAGTTATCAAAAGATATTTGCGCCATTGCTGTGGTATTTTGTTTTGGGGCCGGTTGGTTTGGTGATTTATGTTGTTGTTGCCACATTGCGCGCGCAATTACCCGCTCACAAATATTTTATATTAACGCAGGGCGTGCTTGATTGGGTGCCGATTCGTGTGTTGGGTTTAACATTTGCATTGGCCGGTAATTTTGGATCAGTTATTAAAGTATGGATGAGGGAGTTGTTTCAAAGTGTGTCTGATAGTCAAAATCAAGTGGTGATCTTTGGGGAATCAGCATTGGAATCTGATTCGGATGTGATGTCTTTGGTTCGTCGTGCACTATTAATATGGTTAGTGATTATGGCGTTGATTACTGTGGGTGGTTGGATTGGGTGATCTGCAAACGCACACCCTGCCGGGTGTGCTTCCGTGGCGCCTCGATTTTAGCGCAGTGCTTGTTGCGAAGATCTACAGTAGCACACCCGGCAGGGTGTGCGTTTTGCAGAGGACTTTATTTTATTCCCTCAATAAACAACTGAACACCACTCCAAATTACCGACACACCAATTGCCAATAAAATAAAAGCAGATAAAGCCGACACCATAGTGCTGCCGGTTTTCCCCAACACTTTAAAAATAGTCGCCGCATAGCGATAACAAAAAAATACCAAAACAAAAATCGCAATAATTGCCAATGCGATACCAATATAGCGGTCAATCATATTGCTTGCTTGATGCGCTTGCGTTGCCAACGCAATCGTAATGGCAATGCTGCCGGCGCCCGCGGTGAGCGGCATGGTTAATGGAAAAAATGCCAGTGACATAATGTCATCGCCATTAGGTTCTTTGGGTTTTTTTTCTTCCGGTGGATTTAACATCCGCCATGCAATGGAAAAAACAACTAACCCGCCTGCAACGCGAATATCCGCCGCTTGCAAACCAAAAAAGCGCAACAAATAGGGGCCGATTAATAGCGTGCCCAACAATAATGCGCTGCCATAGAGCGTTACCAACGTTGCCAATTTTTTACGATTCGCATCAGTTGTATATTTCGTCAGGCTAAAAAAGGCCGATGACATGGCGATGGGATTCACCATGGGAAACAAGGCAATGAAGGCATAAAGAAAATAGTTGATTAACATACAATTATCCCAAATAAATATTCATAGCTCATGTTCAATCTTACACTGCTAATACACTGCTGCACACACCCTATTTTTTTTTAAGAAAAGATCGATATACTTGTGACAACAATAATCAATACGAGATAAAAATGAGTCGCAAAAATGACTGCGTGATATCCGCTCTATATTTTTTGTTTGGTTTTGCATCTATCGCGGGTTTTTATGAATCACTACGAGCCACTGTTACTGTTATTAAACCTGCTGATCCATTTATTCCGCACTTGTTAGACACCAAAGGTGTAAATACGCCATTTTCCTCAGAACCAGAAGCGCTTTGTTTTTTCTACTGTTCTGGTCTTTTAAGCAATCCGAACGCGGCATCTGTACAGTTTATGAAATGCAATACTCAAATCCCAGCCCCCAATCCTACTCATCCCGCTTTTGTCATAAACGGTTCTAATTATTCTACCTCTGCAATAAACGCTTTCGAATATTTTCGGTTAGCATTGTATTTATGCGGAGCTCCAGGTCAAATCGGTGCTGTGAACAGTACATTGGGTGGTTCTACCTGTGACAACAACAGTCCATGGAGTAAGATATTACAGAAAGCGCTTTATGGTTTGCATAATCATGCGACAACAAACGAAGCGGTGGCTCTTCATGACGGCAGCTTGATGTATGGTGTTGGTGAAACATTAACATGGTTGAAATGCTTTTCTGATCCTGCGGTTATAAAAAAGAATTTGGATTTTATATTTTTAATGATTCTTCTAGCGGTAGTAGCCGTCCCATTGGTGTTTTCGGGAATCCACAAGCTTGCGCGAGCTTGCTGTAACAAGCAGACGATCCCCCAACAAGAGGGTCTTCTTGGCGCCGCCGAACAGCATAATGAATATGGCACAGTTGAACATACTGCGGTGAACGTGGAAGATGCACAATCCCCCACACCCATACCTACACCGTAATACCAAAGATTGGCGCACACCCTATTTCATGCTATCTTTCAACCGCATAATCAGAATCAACCGTCGTGCATAAAATATGACCATCATGCTATTATTGAAATGGTCAGCTTATTTAATAAGTAAGGAATCCCATGAGTGATCCACAGCAATTTCTTCATCAGGATTGTGATCCGCAAGAGACACAAGAATGGAAGGATGCCCTGGATTCTGTGCTTGAATTTGAAGGAACGGATCGCGCTCAGTTTCTATTAAAAACGTTGATGGCATATGCGAATTCACGCAGCTTATCCGCTGCCGATAGTATTAATACGCCATTAATCAATACCATTCCTAAAAATCTTGAAGCCGTCATGCCGGCGGAAGATATTCCCTTATTTGAAAAATTAACCAATTATATGCGCTGGAATGCGACGGCGATGGTGATGCGTGCCGGTAAAATATCGTCAGAGTTGGGTGGTCATATTGCCAGTTTTGGTTCGATCGCCACTTTATTTGAAATTGGTTTTCAGTATTTTTTTCATGCCCGATCAAATGATCATGAAGGTGATTTAATTTATTTCCAAGGACATTCCTCGCCCGGTATTTATGCGCGCGCCTATTTAGAAGGACGGCTCACGGGCAAACAACTCGATGGTTTCCGTCAAGAGTTTTCCAAAGACGGCATTTCATCCTATCCGCATCCGTGGTTAATGCCTGATTTTTGGCAATTCCCAACTGTGTCTATGGGTCTTGGTCCCTTGATGGCGATTTATCAAGCCAGCTTTTTAAAATACTTACAGCGTCGCGGACTTGCGAATACAGAAAACCGTCGCGTATGGATTTTCTGTGGTGATGGTGAATTAGGTGAACCCGAATCATTGGGTGCATTAAATATTGCTGCGCGCGAACAGCTCAATAATTTAATTTTTGTGATTAATTGTAATTTACAACGACTCGATGGCCCTGTGTGGGGTAACGGTCAAATCATTCAGGAATACGAAGGCGTTTTTCGTGGCGCCGGTTGGAATGTGATTAAAGTGGTTTGGGGCGGTGGTTGGGATGCTTTATTTGAAAAAGACACGTCAGGATTAATTGCAAAACGCATCAGTGAATTGGTCGACGGTGAATTTCAAAAATTATCCGGGGGCGATGGCGCTTATATTCGCGAACATTTCTTTGGCACATCACCTGAATTATTGGCACTGGTATCTGATTTGTCAGATGAACAATTAAAAGCGCAATTATTAGATGGCGGACATGATCCACAAAAAGTCTATGCTGCGTATGCTGCTGCTGTTGCAAGTAGCAACAAACCTACTGTTATCCTAGCAAAAACCGTCAAAGGTTTTGGCATGGGTAAAAGTGGTGAAGCATTAAATGTCGCGCATCAAACAAAAAAAATACCGCCCGAAGAAATAAAATTTTTTCACGATCGCTTTCATTTAAATTTATCAGAGACAGATATTGAAAAATTAAATTATTACAAGCCTGAAAAAAATTCGCCTGAAATGCAATTTTTAAAATCCCAACGTGAAAAATTGGGTGGCTCATTGCCTGCGCGTTATCCTGCTTGTGAAAAATTAATGGTGCCTGCATTATCGACTTTTCAGCCTATTTTAGAGGGTTTTGGTGATCGTGAAATTTCTACAACAATGGCATATGTGCGTATTTTGTCAGTATTGTTGAAAGATCCGCATATCAAAGAGCGTATCGTACCGATTGTGGCCGATGAATCGCGCACATTTGGGATGGAAGGATTGTTTCGACAAATTGGTATTTATTCGCCGCTCGGTCAACTTTATCAACCTGAAGATAAAAAACAATTGATGTATTATCGCGAAGACTCAAGCGGACAATTATTGCAAGAAGGCATTTCGGAAGCGGGGGCGATGTCAGCGTGGATTGCCGCAGCAACGTCTTATTCGTCGAATCATGTGCCAATGATTCCGTTTTATATTTATTATTCGATGTTTGGTTTTCAGCGTTTTGGTGATTTGGTATGGGCATCGGGTGATATGTGCGCACGCGGATTTATTTTGGGCGCAACGGCAGGCCGCACCACATTAGCAGGCGAAGGTCTACAGCATCAAGATGGCCATAATTATATTATGTTTGGCATGGTGCCCAATTGTGTGACGTATGATCCCGCTTTTGCGTATGAATTAGCGGTAATTGTGCAAGATGGCTTACGTCGTATGTACGACAATCAAGAAAATGTTTTTTATTATATTAATCTCATGAATGAAAATTACCATCATTCAAAAATGCCTGACGGTGCTGAGCAGGGTATTCTCAAAGGCATGTATTCATTCAGTGTGAGCGGGAATGTGAGTGTGAACCTGCTTGGTTCGGGTACGATTTTAAATGAAGTGATTAAAGCCTCAGAAATATTACAAAAAGAATTTAAAGTCAGCGCCAATATTTGGAGTGTCACCAGCTTTAACGAACTCCGCAAAGACATGGAAACGACTGATCGTTGCAATCGATTGCATCCCACCGATAAACCTAAGCTATGTTACGTCGAAAAATGTTTAGAAAATAATACAGCGCCCGTGATCGCCGCAACCGATTATTTAAAAATGAACGCCAATCAAATTGCTCCCGCCATTCATGCGCCCTATTATGTGCTCGGCACCGACGGTTTTGGTCGCAGCGACACGCGTGAAGCATTGCGCGATTTTTTTGAAGTGGACGCCAAAATGATTGCATACACCGCTTTATATGCTTTATTTATCGAAGGAAAATTAAATCAACCAGAAATAATAGCGGCACGACAAAAATTAAATATTGATGCGAATCGTGCAGAACCGATTACAGTGTAGAGACGTCGATTTATCGCGTCTCTGATCGAGATGCGAAGCTGAATGTTTTATTCTTTAGGAATATTTTATGAGTAAACAAATTAAAATCCCCGACATCGGCACAGCGAATCAAGTCGATGTCATTGCAGTATTAATTAAAGTCGGCGATACCATCGCAATTGATACACCTTTGGCAACGCTCGAAGGTGACAAAGCGAGCATGGATATTCCATCGACAGAGGCGGGCGTTGTAGAATCAATTTCAATTAAAGTGGGCGATAAAGTTTCTGAAGGAACGGTGATTTGTACGGTGAGTGGAAGTGCGAGTGAAGCGCCAGAAAAAAAATCCACCACAGCGCCTACTGCACAGCCTGATAAAAAGTCTGAAACAAAAGTAAGTAATGCAGATGCACCATTATCTACCAGCATTGAAAATAATAGGGTGCCGGAAGCAAAAGCAAGCGAAAGTCGCGAAGCTCACGCCAGTCCTTCCATTCGCAGAATCGCCCACGAACTCGATATCGATCTTTCAAAAATCAAAGGCACCGGCGAAAAAAATCGCATCACCAAAGACGATATTAAAAATTATTTATCTCGCGGAAATACCGGAAATGCAGGCTTTTCTGTATTGCCATTACCCGTCGTTGATTTTTCAAAATTCGGCACGATTGAATCATTGCCTTTATCAAAAATTAAAAAAATATCCGGCGCGAATTTACACCGCAATTGGGTAACCATTCCCCATATCACGCAATTTATCGAAGCCGATATCACCGAGCTTGAACAATTCCGTCAAGAAAATAAAAATAAAGCCATCAAAAAAGGCTTTAAATTAACACCACTCGTTTTCATCATGAAAGCAGTTGTGTCTGCGCTCCGAAAATTCCCGAATTTTAATGCGTCACTCGATGCTTCTGGCGAACAATTAATTCTCAAAAAATATTTTCATATTGGTGTTGCTGTCGACACGCCGAATGGTTTGGTCGTGCCAGTGATTCGTGATGTCGATAAAAAAGGTATTTTTGATTTGGCTAAAGAATTAGAAGCCATCAGCGCAAAAGCCCGTGAAAAAGGGTTAACAATGATGGAAATGCAAGGCGGTTGTTTTTCTATTTCGAGTTTAGGTGGCATTGGTGGCACGGCATTTACGCCGATTATTAATGCACCTGAAGTGGGAATTCTAGGTGTTTCACAATCCGCATTAAAGCCCATTTATCAAAATGATACATTTGTGCCGCGACTCATGTTGCCATTATCATTGTCGTATGATCATCGTGTGATTGATGGCGCGGAAGGTGCGCGATTTGCGGTATATTTATCGCAGTGTTTGTCGGATATTAGAACGTTATTGTTATAAAGAATCTCCCCGTCATTGCTGCGCAATGCCGACCCTCTTTTTCAAAGAGGGTGTCAGAGGCTCGCAGCAAGTCGGGGGATTTAATTTTGGAGAATATAAATATGTCAAATTTACACGCTGAAGTTGTTGTCTTGGGAAGTGGTCCTGGCGGCTATTCTGCTGCATTTCGTGCGGCAGATTTAGGGAAAAAAGTGATTCTCATTGAACGCTATGACGTGATTGGCGGCGTGTGTTTGAATGTGGGATGTATTCCATCTAAAGCATTATTGCATGTGGCGAAAGTGATTGATGATGCCGCAGATATGAAAGCGCACGGTGTTGAATTCGGCACGCCAAAATTGGATATTGCTAAAATTCGCGATTATAAAAATTCTATTATTAAAAAATTAACGGGTGGTTTGGCGATGATGGCCAAACAACGTGGCGTGCAAATTGTGACAGGCGAAGGTATTTTTGCAGATTCTAAAAAAATCATTGTGACAAATGATAATAAAAAAACAGAAGTGACTTTCGACAATTGCATTATTGCTGCAGGTTCATTACCCGTAAAATTACCGTTTGTGCCTGAAGATCCGCGCGTTTTAGATTCTACGAGCGCATTAGAATTGGAAAAATCCGATGCAGAACTATTGGTTTTAGGTGGTGGTATTATCGGATTAGAAATGGCCACCGTTTATCACGCATTGGGTGCAAAAATTTCTGTTGTCGAAATGATGGATCAATTAATTCCCGGCGCTGATCGCGATGTCGTTATGCCATTACATAAACGCCTTGAAAAACGCTATCAAAGCATCATGCTCAAAACGCGCGTGACAAAAGTTGAAGCGAAAACAGATGGATTATGGGTGACGTTTGAAGGTGATAAAGCACCGACAGAAAATCCCAAGCGTTTTGATCGTATTTTAGTGGCAGTGGGTCGTCGTCCGAATGGCAAATTAATTAGTGCTTCAATCGCGGGCGTTACTGTTGATGAGCGTGGATTTATTGCTGTCGATAAACAAATGAAAACGAATGTCGCAGGCATTTATGCGATTGGCGATATCGTGGGAAATCCAATGTTAGCGCATAAAGCGTCTGCTGAAGGACGATTAGCCGCTGAAGTGATTGCCGGTAAAAAACATTATTTCGATGCGAAATGTATTCCCTCCGTTGCTTATACCGATCCTGAAATTGCATGGGTGGGTGTTACCGAGACACAAGCTAAAGAACAAAATATTAAAGTTGAAAAAGGTGTATTTCCCTGGGCTGCATCCGGTCGCGCATTATCTGTTGATCGCACAGAAGGATTTACGAAACTCATTTTCGATGAAAAACATCGCGTGATTGGTGGTGCGGTTGTGGGTGTGAATGCCGGTGAATTGATCGGTGAAATCGCATTGGCAATTGAAATGGGCGCTGATGTGGAAGATATCGCATTAACGATTCATGCGCATCCAACACTCTCTGAATCCATTATGATGGCAGCAGAAGTGTTTGAAGGCACGGTGACGGATTTGTATATTCCAAAAAAGAAATAAAATATCCATTATCTTCGCGTTAACGCTAAGTTGTTAAGCAAGCGTTGACGCCATCCTTCTGTATCACATATACTACCATCACATAACCTTATGTGATGGCTCAAGGTGTGATTATGGATTCACTCAAGTTTTTCCCTGAAGGCGTTGCGCTAGGTGACGCTTTTGTCAATCGTGTGATTGAACGTAATGCACTGATAAAAAGAATAAAATCTAATAGGCATACGGTTTTGATGGCGCCAAGGCGGTATGGCAAAACCAGCTTGGTGATGCAAGTAGCGCGTGAAATGAAAGTGCATTCATGCGCCGTGGATCTTTTGGCCGCTTATAGCATTGACTATGTTCGAGATCAGATTGTGGATAGGGTGGGGCGTTTGGCGATTGAATTGCTGCCCAATCTTTCTCGCGCCAAAGAAAAGCTCATGCAGATTTTCAAACAAATGAAACCTGAAATTGCGCTGGGTGCATTTGGTCAGAAGTTGATTCTGAAACTAACCGCATCACCTTTGCAGGATATTACCGATGCCTTGCTGAACTTAGATGAAACCGCAAAACATTTTAAAAAGAAAGCAGTTATTTTTTTGGATGAGTTTCAACAAATTAGTCAGTTGAAAAATTATCATTCCATTGAGGCATCGATTCGACATGCTGTTGAACGCAGCGAAAATATTGTGTATGTGTTTTCTGGGAGTAATAGAAGATTATTGCAGCAAATGTTTGGTGATAGTGGTCGTCCATTATATCTTCTATGCCAAGTAATCAACATTGAGCGTATGGAAAAACAGGTTTATATCGATCATTTGCATCATTTATCTAAAATTAAATGGAAAAAATTAATTCCAATGGATGTAATTGAGCGGATATTTGATCATACAGAGTTGCACCCATTTTATATGAATGCATTGTGTCAATTATTGTGGGATCAAGCGCATTTGCCATCAGTGGACGATGTTAATAACGTGTGGCACACCTATGTTAAAACACAACGACAAATGATTAGTCACGATGTGATGGCGCTGAGCCTCAATCAACGAAAAATTCTGACAGCGCTTGCAAAAGCACCTGCAAAAGAAATTCAATCGGTTGGTTTTGTGGCGCCATTAAAAATTTCCACATCGAGTGCACAGCAATCGGCAGAAATTTTAATGCAAAAAGATTTGATTTATTTGCGCGATGATCAATATTATTGCGTTTTAGATCCCGCAATGAAATATTATCTTGATGTTATTTTGTGGGACATATAAGGATGCTTAACATGAAAAAATCATTCAAATTATTTTTCACTTTTTCTTCTGCGCTTTTATTAGCAAGTTGCGCGCACCGCATGTCATCAGAATCAGTGTCGTCAGCAACTGCGCCTAATACAACGAATCGCGTTGCATTGCGGATTTATCAAACATTACCTGTCTATGCCGCTGCTGCAAAAATGCCGTGGGAACCGATACAAATGGATGTGCCGTTGAAACACGGCAGACGTGATAATCATATTCCCATTATTCGCGAACGATTAATTGCGTTGCATGATATGCCCAATATCGATGCTACGAATACGCTGTATGATTCCGCATTAGTGCAAGCCATTGATGATTTTCAATCAGATAACGGATTAAAGACAACCGGCATGATTGATCAAGCAACATTAAATGCGTTAAATATCACACCCGCAACGCGTTATCACGAATTAGTGCAAAGCATGAATGAATGGGCAAAATATCCCGAAGATCAAAATAGCCGTTATATTCAAGTGAATATTCCAAGTTATTCGATGAAATTAATTTCGAATGGTGAAGATGTGTTGCAGATGAAAGCGATTGTCGGGCGTGCAGAACGACCTACGCCGCAATTAACGTCCACGGTCACGACCGTTGTTTTTAATCCCACATGGACAGTGCCAAAAACGATTTTAGAAAAAGATGTATTTCCAGGTATGCGCGCAAATCCTAATTACATGAAAGAACATTATGATATGCATGTGTATGCGAGTTACAGTAAAGATGCGCCGGAAATAAATCCTACAACCATTGATTGGCAAACAGCATCGCTTGATAATTTTCATTATCGTGTGACAGCGCCGGCGAGCAATGTGAATCCATTGGGCCGATTTAAATTTATTTTTGCCAATGATCAAGATGTGTATATGCATGGTACGCCAGACAATGGTTTGTTTGCATCAAGTGATCGTGCACGTAGTTCAGGTTGCATTCGCTTGGAAAATCCCCAAGCGTTGGTTGAATATTTTTATGCGGATAATACCGATTTAAATGCAGAATTGGTGAATCAATATTTGTCGACAAATCAAACCAAATACATACAGTTAAAAAATCCGATGCCGATTTATATTACGTATATTACGACTTGGGTTGATACGCAGGGTCATGCGCACTTTGGGCAGGATGTGTATCGACAGTAGAATAGACTTCAAGTCTAATGCAGGGTCGCTCTCGCGCAACACCACACGTCAATGGTTTCAACCCCTGTTTTTTGCAGTAACTGAGTGATTTCTGAGACAGTATTTCCAGTCGTTATCACATCATCTAAAATGGCGACGTGTTTTGCAGTGATTGAATAGGATAATCCAAAGGCATTTTTCACGTTATTTTTGCGTTTTTGTGCGGGTAGACTGGATTGTGGCCGCGTGTCTTTAATGCGAACGCAGGATTTTGTATCGACAGGAATGTGGAAATATTTTCCGATGGGTTTGGCAATTTCGAGTGCTTGGTTAAATCCACGTTGTTTTAAGCGAGAAAAATGCAGCGGTACAGGAATAATTAAATCAGGCAATGTGAATGTGTGTTGTTGTTTAATAAAATCAATCCAGACAGTTGAAAATAAATGTGCGATTGATAAATCACCGTGAAATTTTAATTTCCAAATGAGTTCTGAAATAGGTGTTTCGTAATGAAATAATGCAAAAATATTATCGTTAGGATTTATTGTGTAGTGTGGCAGTGTTTTGTTGCAGTGCGTGCAAATGGCGTGTTGATTGTCGCAAGGGAAATCACACAATAAACACGATATTGGAAAAATGATACCAGATAATTTTTTTAATAATGGAAGCATAGTCTGCTACAAAATAATGATTTTTGTGCATCGTAGCAGGTTAAAAAAATGCTGCAATACCGTGTTTAAAACCACATCCGACGCAGCACGTTGTCTTTTTTAACGTAATGATGTGTTAATGCAGCAAGCGTATGAATCACTAAAAATGCCGCAATTGTCCACGCTAAATATTCATGCCAAGCATCCATTAACTCCGCCAATGGTTTGTATTTTATAATAATGGCCAAATGAATATGGGCAATCCCCCAAAATGGCACTTGGTATCCGGCAGCTAATGTCAAGACAATACCAGTGATGGGCATTGCGATGAGTAATAAATAAAATAAAAAGTGCACGCAGCGCGCTGCAGCTATTTGCCAAAAAGGCATTTCCATAGGTAATCGGGGTAATGGGTTTATCCAGCGCCACAATAATCTGAGTATTATCAATCCCAGTATCGTTACGCCAGTTGATTTGTGGATAAACATGATTGTGTTAAAAAGATTGCCTTTGGGTAAATAACTAAAACTCACACCCGCGCAGAGCATAATGACAACTAATAACGCGATTAACCAATGAAAAAACTTCGATACCGAACCGTAACTTTCCTTTGTATTTCGTAACATAAATCCACTCCGTGAAAAATGTACCATTGAACAAAATGTACATCAATTTCAAATAATAGTCCAATAAATGAGCGTAGTGTGTTAGATTACAGCCTATGAAAAACACTTCATTTATCGATGAAACAGCGCTTTTAAAACGACAGCAGCGTATCGCGGGTCAATTATTGCCAAGTGACCACATTTGTCATGAAATATCAGATCGGCTGTTAGAAAGGCTGGACTTTATTCGCATCAATCCCGAGCGAATTTTAAATGTGGGTTGGCATACAGAATATCCCGAAAAAAAATGTCGAGAACGTTATCCGACAGCGCTCTTAAAAACAGCGCATGATTTTGCCGCGATAAATCACTATGATAATAATTCATTTGATCTGGTGATCGTGCATTTTGCCTTATTGCATTCACCACAACCGCAGCAGTTGTTGGCCGAATGTGCTCGCGTGTTGCGTGATGAAGGTCTGTTGTTATTTACGAGCTTAGGTCCAGATACGTTGTTTGAATTGAATAATAGTTTTTTAAGTGCTGATCAATTTTTTCATGTGCATCCGTTTACAGATATGCATGATATTGGTGATTGGATGCGATCTTTGCATTTTTCAGACCCCGTGGTTGATCGTGAAGAAATCACGATCGCTTACGATGATTTAAATCAATTGTTTAAAGATTTAAAAAGCGCAGGTGCAACCAATATTCACATCAATCGTCAACGCGGTTTATTATCGCGACAAAAATGGCAGAAAATGTTGGCGCATTACGCTACATTAAAAACAGATGATTATTTTCCAGCGACATTGGAAATTATTTATGGGCATGGTTGGAAAGTGCAATCCATGCAGATACAAAATAAATTGACAGAGGAAATTGCTATTTCAGTAAATGATATCAAACGCAGGTAAATAAATGATGAGAAACTTATTGAAAATCAGTGTGTTTTTCGCGAATTTTATTTGTTTTTACGCAAGTGCAATGCCTTATCATTTCAATTCGACATCCCATTTTTTTTCAAAATCACTCACATTGTTGCCGGGACAAAATCCAGAATGTGATGCGGTACTCGGCTACGCTACGCTCCATGCAAAATTTTCTTATACATTAACAACAGAAAAACAATCAGCAACGGCTGTTATTGAAAATCCTTCTGCTGCACATGCGCCTATTGAAGCAATCTTATTTCCTGATGGTGAAAATGATCGATATGGCTTTACTTATTATTATTCTCCTGCAATGCCATTTAAAATAAATCGACAGTTGATTGGGTTGTACGGCATTATTCTGAATCTGTGTTTTCATGGTGGCAAACAAGCTGGCGTGATATTTGATTTACCTTCGGGTGTTAGTTGTATGATGGCAACGCCTGTATGGAATTATTGCAGATAAAGTTATATTTTCAGCAACACGATCAACGCACCCGCATTCTTTTTTTCTGAATGAAATGCCAGCACGAGCGGATGTTGTCGTAAATAATGATTCAATAAATTTTTTATGACCGGCTTATTGTCATTGGAATAAATGCCTTTTCCGTGAATAATACACACGGTGCGAAAACCATTATTTTGACAGTGTTTTAAGAAGTTTTCAGTCGCATGGATTGCTTCATCGCTGGTGTGTTCATGCAAATCTAACGTTGCTTCGATGCGAATTTTCCCTTGTCGTATTTGACTCACCCGTTTTGGTTGTACACCTGATTTTGCGAAAGAAATAATGGTTTCGCCTTGAACGGTAGGTTGGTGATCATTGAGATAAGAAGATATTTTGTCGACGGGTGAAGCAGTGCGGGGTTTGTTAATTATTTTTTGAGTACTTATTTTTTCGGGTTTTTTTGTTTTGGTATTTTCAATCTCAGGCAGTTCTGCTTGTTTTGAGAGTGTTACATGCGATACAGCATCCCTGAATTGTTTGCGTTCATCGTCTGAGATTTTGTGTGAGGTCATAGTAGTAGCGTGAGTGATGTTGTCAGGATAGGTGGACATCTGAATTGTATACTATTTTTATTCGCGAGTCGCTCTCATTGCCCATTCGAATTATTGAAACAATCTTTTAATGGATTTTATCATGGTAAATAACCCCCCTTTTTTCTTGATTGAGATAATGAAAAATTTGTCGATTAAATGTGGAAAAATGTACCTCATTGAGGTATAATTCATAGAGGTATGGATACAATGAAAATATACAAAACTCGCCCATTTATGAAGTGGGCTAAAAAAGAAGGAATAAGCGATCAGGATTTGCGCTCTGTTATTGGTGATATGGAAAAAGGACAGATCATGGCAAGTTTAGGTAGTCGTTTGTATAAGCAGCGGGTTGCGCTTGGTAAAGGTAAGCGTGGTGGAGCAAGAGTGATTGTGGCGTTTATTGCAGAAGACAGATCATTTTTTATTTATGGATTTTCGAAAAACGAAACTGAAAATATTACACCAAAGGAATTGGATGCTTTGAAGACGTTAGCAAAACAGTTTTTGTCATATTCAGAAATTAGAATAAAAGACGCAATTAAAGCAGGTGAATTATATGAAGTCACATAGCGTGCCAAAGAAAAGACCTAACAGAATATTGGAGACTGTGCATAACTCAGCAGTGGGTTTGCATCGCGCAGGTCTTATTGATGCGAAAACAATGGCTGAATTCGATGCGCTCTGTTTGCCGCCAGTAAAAGAATATACGCCGGCGCAAATTAAAAAATTACGAAAGCGTTTTAATATTAGCCAACCAGTTTTGGCGGCTTATTTAAATACGAGTCCAAATACTGTGAAGCAATGGGAACAAGGTGTGCGAAAACCTAACTCTATTGCGATGAAGCTATTGGATGTGGTTGATCATTTGGGATTACAGATTTTGGTTTATGAGCAATGATTTTGTTCTTCACGCTTTGCACAATGCCCTTCGCATCTAACCCGCAACTCGCCAATTGCGCATCAGGATCGCCGTGCTCTACAAAGACATCAGGCAAGCCTAAATGCAGTATTTTCGGATTCAAATGATGTTTAGATAAACATTCACTCACTGCAGATCCGGCACCGCCCATAATGGCGTTTTCTTCTAACGTCACGAGCAATTCATGTGTTTTTGCCATTTC
>JABDDR010000004.1 GCA_013287505.1 Gammaproteobacteria bacterium | reverse complement strand
CAAGTTCCCACTCGCTTGATAGTTCATTGTGGTTGCAGTCATATCGAACGCGCTGTTTCAATGTTTGCACAACCTATGCTTTTAATCGCACCCGATTCAACACCATTGCCAATCGATCACCCGCCAACACAATTTGCTCACGCACAATCGTTTGACCCTGCTGAATATATTGTTGCGATGGCTCTGCATCGATCGGTAAAGAATAGGCGAACGTCACAGCGATTTGATGACTTTCCATTGCCCATTGCTGTGGTGTTGTTGCTTGCAATTGTACGGCAAAAAAACTTTTTGGATATTGCGCCATCCATTGTCGTGCAATTTGCTCAACTTGATCATAATGAAATTGATACTCACCTTTTGGGCTGATAAACAACCCCAGCCCTCGATCCCATAATGCATGCAAATTGGTCGCAATGGGTGAGACAATCGGATATAAATTTCCACCTTGATCGCCCTGCGGAAAATGCGTGTTGTAAAGCGTAACGCAATGCATCGGTTGATGAATATCACCGATAAAATGAATTAAAAAACTGAGATATTTGGCACGTCGATTTTGGCTTTCATTGTTATCTTCTACAATTTTTTCAGCGTGTAAAATCGCCCATACTACATTGTCTGAAGCTATTACGTGGTCGCTTACACCCCCACTTCTATCAAACGGTAAATCAATATAGTGCCAGGCATTATATTGCGTGGTTTGACTTTTAATTTGATCAGGCCACGTAGACGCTTTTAAAAAACGACTCTCGGGATAACGTGAATGAAACATCACATTGGTCAATCCATCGACTGCTTTTTTCGCTTGCGGTGTTAATTGATCGTAAGCAATTTGCGCGATAATGCGATGACCAACGCTATCCCACGCAAAACTATTGATCGAGAAAAAAAATAAAATGGCAATCATTGTAAAACGCATAAAACCCCCTTTTAAATAGGGGTTTTATTCTACGGAATTAATAAACGATTGATACTCGTAAAATGCGATTATTACTGCGCAACTCTCGGCGATTCCGTTTGGGTAGTGGCATCAATTTTTTACGGGGTAAGATGTGCTACTTGCTCCATGAATAGCTGACAGGAACCTAGGCTTCCAGGCATTACATTATTTGCGAGCTGTGATGCGAAAAAAGAACTCCGAAAACCGCTCGGCGATTGGCCGCTTGACGACCAGCCATCAACACTACCTTGTGCGCGTCCGTCACTAGGAGCATCGCAGGCAGCCGCTAATGCCGTCGATGATTGTTGCGGCCATACTTTCTGCGGCGGCGTTGTTGGCGAAATGCCCACTGGAGATTCCCCAAGACCAGATTGCACTTGCATCATTTGAGGCCACTGGTCTCCATCACTTGAGTCAGCATCACTTTGGTCAACATCACTGAGGGAAGGATGAAGTAGCTCTATATAAAAATCAGAAACCGCATTTGTCGCAACCGGAACAGTTTTCAACAAATCTTGAAGATGAGCAAATGCGAATTTTAAAGTATCTAAATCAGGACGACAAGCAGGGAACGGATAACACATCGCATCACACATAAATTCTATGCAATCAATCACGTCATCAAATTCAGAAATACGTGCTCTTAACTCATCTTGCGCGAAATTAACCGAGGTTTCTGTGTCTATTGCTGATTCTGCTTGTATTTTTGCTTCCAGTTTTGCTGCTTTCATGTACGCCGCTTTTTTAGCCTCCATAAAAGGAAATAGTTCAGTTTCATGAAATCCGGGAAACAATGCTGGCATTCCCAGCAATTTTCGCAACACAACACCGAATGAATAAATATCTACCGCAGATGGACGCGCTCTATCACCTGCGAAGTATTCTGGTGCTGTATAGAATAACGATCCTCTGAAGCCTTGTGACGCTGAAAAAACAGCATAACTTTCCGTCACGCCAAGATCAATCACACGCCAACCATTACAAAATATTATGTTTTCTAATTTAAGATCTCCGTGCACTAATTCTAATTGAGAAAACACATGCAATTCTCTGCCTATCGACTCAATGATATCCATAAGAACATGCTGAAATAATTCGGGATTGTTAACACGCAGCTGAGCAATGCTCGGTAAATATGCCTTAAGATCTTTATCACCCAGAAGCATAATATCAAAATAATTACCCTCGGAATCGCAATGTATACCCAAACTTGATAGCACCCCAGATTCTTTGCTGGAAGTAGTCCCACGCGTTACGCTTTGGTGTATGATAAATTCTGCGGGTATTTGATTATGATTGTCATCATCATCATTATTATTATTGAAAATACGTTTTGCAACACAGGGCAGTTGTTTTTCTAAACCATCAGGACCATTGTAACGAACCAATGCTTCATACACTGCACCTTGTTGTCCTCTGGCAATTTGTTTTCCAATGTTGATGTGACAGTTATTTCTCTTATCAGAACCGTTATAATGGACAAATACTTGATGTACAGCATCGCCTTGTTCGATATCAACGAGACGGCTATCCTTTTCAATTCGCATGGCCAATATTCTTGATACAGATCTGATTCTTGAGCCAGTACGCTCAATCTTTCTGCCTCCATTCCCATGCCGCATTGTACACCTCTATCAAATGACTCTATCTCATTAAATAAGCAGTATGTCACAATAATATTAAGATGGTCTTAGGACTTTATCAAAAAGAGCTAAGTTTTTTACAATTTCCTTAATTTCACCTGCGTAACCCTATGATCTAAGCCCTTTTGCAAAATCAATTGCGCACGTTCACGGCACGGTAAAATATTTTGTACCAAATTGACGGCATTAATTTCTTCCCAAACCTGCCGCGCAAAGCGAGTCACTTCGTCAACACTCATTTTCGATAAATAATGAAAATACACGCCTGGATCACGAAATGTCGTTTGTGAAAATTTCACGACGCGATCCACATACCATTGTTTTAAATGTTCGGTTTTTGCATCAACAAAAATGGAAAAATCAAAGAAATCAGATACGAAAACTGCAGGATTTTGCCCAGGTTTTTGCACGGATGTTTGCAAAATATTTAAACCTTCGAGAATTAAAATATCCGGTTTATTGACGGTAATACATTCGTCCGAAATCACATCGTAAGATTTATGCGAATAAATCGGTGCTTTTACATTGTCTTTGCCCGACTTCACATCAATTAAAAATGTCATTAATGCATTAATATCGTAGCTTTCTGGAAAGCCTTTTTTATTCATTAATCCTTGCGCTTCAAGCATTTTATTGGGGTATAAAAATCCATCGGTTGTCACAACGGTAACAGAAGGATGATTGGGCCATCGTGATAACAATGCTTGCAAAATACGAGAGGATGTACTTTTTCCAACAGCCACGCTGCCGGCAACGCCGACGATGTACGGTACTTTGGGCTCTGGTTTTCCCAAAAAATTCTGGCTGGCAAGATGCAAGGATTGCATTGCGGTGACATATAAGCTGAGCAAACGCGATAACGGTAAGTAAATGTCTGCCACCTCTTCGAGTGATACCGTTTCCATCTGCCCGTGCAAAGCATTCAAATCTGCTTCTGTGAGCGTCAATGGCATATCACTGCGAAAATTCAACCATTCCTGGCGAGTGAACGTAAGATAGGCGGTTTGATCGATGTTCATATTGAGTGTCAGCGTGAGTGTGAGAGTGCGAACTCACTTTAGGTGGATTAATGCATGAAATCAATAGGTATTTGGGTATAATCAATGACATGATAAAACGATTTGTACACATTCTCTGCCTTATCACCGTCTGCATGACATTTGCTATAAATGCCTATGCAGCAGTGCATCTGTATTCTCCGTTGAAATATCAAGTCACTGGTATTGATGATGATGTCGTGAAAAAAAATGTCATCTTAACGTTACTCAATCTTCGCAGTGGTTTGCATGTTCCCATTAAGCCGGAAGAAATACACCGCTTTATGAAAAAAGCACCCGGTGACATAAAAAATGCAGTCACGCCTTATGGTTATTTTAAAAGTCACGTGCAGTCATCACTGATAAAAACATCGCGTGGTTGGCTTGCCACATTCGCTGTTACACTCGGCCCTGCGTTACCTATCACAGCGATCGATATTGATATTCAAGGCGAAGGGAAAAATAATCCCGCATTTCAGCATTTTTTAAATCATTTACCTTTTCAACGCAATCATGCATTACAAACAGAACAATATGAAACAGCAAAAATAAATTTATACGATATTGCAACGCAATTGGGTTACTTCGACGCAAAAATGATTAAAAGCCAAATTCGAATTAATTTAAAAAAATATTATGCGCATATTATTATTATTTTTAACACGGGAAAACGTTATCGATTTGGACCAACGATTTTTTCAAAAACACCTTTTGATGAAAAATTTTTGCATCGTTTTCTTCAATATAAACAAGGGCAATATTACGATGCTAAAAAAATAGAAGCGACACAAGAAGGTTTTGTCGCAGGAAATTATTTCAATCAAGTCATTATCAAACCAGAACCCAGGCAAGCGATTGATGGCTATATACCCATCCATGTGGCATTAATTCCACGAAAAGCCCGCGCTTATACATTAGGCTTAGGTTACGGTACTGATACTGGCGTACGCGGAACACTGGGATTCTCGATACGACGCATTGGCAACAAAGGACATCGCTTTCACACATTATTACGCGCTTCACAACATGACAGCAGCTTAACAGCAAAATATATTATTCCAGGATTTAATCCAGCAACCGATCAATTCAGCATTGCTGCGGGTGCTAGTAATATGAAGCAATCTACGGGGAATGCACATAATGCGAAATTTGGTATCGGCTATACAATGACAAAAGGACACTGGAGAAATTCGCTGTTATTGGCGTATTTAACTGAAAGATACAATATTGTGAATTTACCTTTCACTTCTACTCAGCTTGTATATCCAACGCTTGAAACAAAATACACAAATACAGACAGTAAAACAAAACCACGTAAAGGCATAGTTATTGAAACGGAATTAACAGGCGCTGATAAAAATGTATTATCACAAACGAATTTTTTTCAGGCTGTGGCGCATATCAATACGCTCTATACCATTTCAAAAACACACACACGATTATTGTTTCGCTCTGATATTGGCCACACCAGTATCAACAATTTAATTCGCTTACCATTATCATTACAATTATTTGCAGGTGGATCACGCAGTGTGCGTGGTTATGGCTACAATTCTATTGGCCCCGGCAGAAATTTGGTGGTTGCAAGCACTGAAGTGCAACAAAAAATAAAAGGTGCTTTTTATTTGGCTGCATTTGTCGACGCTGGCGTTGTGGGTAATCAAAATATTTTTCATCACATTAATGTGGGTACAGGTCCCGGTATTGTATGGGTGACACCGATTGGTGCGATGGAATTAACGATTGCAGATGCATTCACACAATCGAATGATCCATGGTCTGTGCAGTTTACGATGGGAACGCCGATATGATAAAAACACTGCTAAGAACAGTATTAATTTTATTTATTGTAATCATCGCATCATTGGCATTTTTATTAACGCCCATGGGGTTGCGTTTCAGTATCGATGTTGCAGTAAAGTTTTTACCAGCGCAAATCAGTTATAAAAAAATATCGGGTATTATTATCGGGCCAATCACTATCGACGGTTTACACTACCACGATAAAAATAAAACGATTGATGTCGGCAAATTCTATGTGAGCTGGCATCCACTCGATTTATTAAAATCCGAATTACATATTGGTCAAATTGATATTCAACAATTGCGTTATGAAACAGATAAAAAAACAGTTTCTCATGATCAGTGGGGTGAAAAGACAACGCAACTCGCATTGGATGAATTTATTACGTCATTCAAAAATAAAATTCTGCCGTTTCATCTTAAGATTGATCACGCCAATGTCTCGCACATCCAAATCAGCAATTTTACCACGCAGACAACCATTGAAAAAATAGTGTTTAACGCAGATTTTACCGCTAAAAAATGGAATCTTTTATTTGATACGGTGATTGATAAACCAGAACCCAGCGTTGTTAAATTTTCGCTTCAAGGTAATCCAGAACACTATTCGCTGCTTTTTTCAATCAAAGGTGATCATACGGGATTAGAATTAGCAGGAACTGGTGATCAACATGCTTTAGTGATTCATACCGTTCATCATTCATTATTCAATGGATCGATGGATGCACACTTGCAAATAAATTGGGGAGCAATATTATCCTGGAATGGATTATTAACGGCGAAGAATATCAATTTATCGCTTCTCAATCCGCAATGGGTAAATCCTTTGTCAATCAACATCCAGAGCACGGGTAATAGTGCCAATCATTTTACAACGTCAACAATAGCGCATGTGCAAACACCGAATGGACACGCAAAGATTTCACTGATCGGAAATTTTGAAAAACAATCATTACTTGCACACGTTAATTTTCATCACACAAAAATTCAGTTGGCGCTGGATGGTCACACAAAAGATCTGAAAAAATGGACTGGTACGCTTAGTCAATTATCCATTGCGTTGGATCACTACAATTCATGGCAATTAAGAAAACCCGCGATGCTCACTGCAACTGAAAATGCGATGACCGTTGCCCCACTGTGCCTGCATTCAAATGCGATAGGAAATGCGTGTTTTCAGGGGAATTTTACGAAATCACAATTAAATGGTTCTGCTGATATTGATATTACCCATTTGAATTGGCTGCGTGCTTTGGTGCCTGATATCCGTATTCCCAGTGGTCATATTCAATCTGATTTAAAAATACAGGGAACACTGGCAAATCCTGATGTCACAGGATCGCTGAATTTAAGTCAAAGTAATATTGTTATTCCCAAATTACATATCACTTTAAATAACATTGGCGCATCCATTACAAGCAATGGTCACCTCATTGATTTAAATGCGCAGGCGTATTCACAACAACAGCCCATTCACTTGGATGGTCAAATTGATTTATCGAAGGGCCTTGCCGCACAATTATCGCTGACATCAGACAATGCGTTAATCATGCATACCGATCAATACACTTTATTTGTAACAGCCGATTTAAAAGCACTGATTCAAAATAGAAATATCAGTGTCACGGGAAATATCACGATACCCAAAGGCACCATTCAACCCAACGATGTCAAAATAACAACGGCGTTGCCAGAGCATGATATTGTTTATGTCGACAATGTCACTTATACACCCAAACCATTCTGGGCGGTTAACACGAACGTGGCGGTTAATATTGGCGACGATGTTCATACGATCGATTTGTTTCATATTAATGCGTTGTTAGGTGGTTCAGGACATTTAATACAACAACCGAATCAAAGCATGTTTGCAACGGGTCAAATTTTTGTGCGTAAAGGAACGTTCACAACCTATGGACAAACACTCACGGTTGAACCCAATTCTTATGTCAGTTATGACGATAGCTTATTGAATAATCCCACGCTTGATTTAAGAGCCAGTAAAATTGTTTCTACCGTTGATAATAATGGGATGTCCAGTTTTTCAAGCGATCATTTAATTGTCGGTGTTGAACTGCACGGCACTGTCAAAGCGCCTGTCATTACATTCTTCTCAAATCGCAATTTATCGCAAGCCGATATCTTGTCATATATATTTTTGGGTTATGGCACATCGAGCAATACGCCTGGAAATACAGACTTTTTGTTACGCGCTATTACTGCTATGAATATTTCCAGTCAGGGTTTACTGGGCAAGCAAGATATCGCCTCGCAAATTCAATCGGGCTTGGGTTTAAGTGAAATGGGCGTTGAATCAGAGACAGCGAGTGAAAGCAACGGTAATCCACTGAATCGACAATCTGCATTTGTCGTTGGAAAACATCTCACGCGTAATTTATATGTGCGTTATAGTATTGGCTTGTTGGATCCGGTCAATGTGTTTGAAATGCGTTATTTGTTTACGAAACATTGGGCGGTGCAGACGGATTCGAGCACGCTGGGGAATGGGGCGGATGTGCTGTATACGTTTGAAAGGAACTAAATATTGCACTAGATGTTAGGCTCACTGCAAAACGCGCACCCTGCCGGGTGTGCTACTGTAGATCTTCGCAACGAGCACATAGCAAAAATCGAAACGCTACAGAAGCGCATACCGGTATAGCAAGAATCCGAAGCGCTACAGAAGCGCATCCCGGTAGGGTGCGCGTGAATCAACGAAGACAAATTCTTTAATTCTTGCGTACCGCATAAGATAAAACAAAATTCCTAATGACGGCAAGCCTATAATCGCCGACACAATATAAAAATCAATCCACCCTAAATGCCGCACCAAAATAGCGGAAACCGGTCCAATAAAAATTCTGCCCAACGCAGAAACCGCTGCAAATAAAGCATATTGTGTTGCAGTATATCGTCGATCACACAAACTCATGAGAAAAACAACGAACGCAATCGTTGCCAGCGCACCACAAAAATTTTCACCGAAAATCGCAACAGCCATTACAAAACTATTTTTACCAAACCATGCGAGCCATGCATACAATAAATTTGAGCTCATTTGCAATATTCCAAAAATCCATAATGCGCGATATAAGTTGATATAACGCATTAAAAAACCGCCTAACACGCTACCGAATAATAATGCGATGATTCCTGCGGTTTTACTGATCGCCCCCACTTGCATCAAACTAAATCCCATACCACGAATTAAAAATGTCGTGTTCAGCGATAATGCCATCGCATCACACAATTTATAAATCACAATAAAAATTAAAATTAAAATTGCATTTTTTCGTGTGAAAAAAGAACGCATCGGCGCGATCATCGCTTCTTGAAGCGTTGTGGGTACAGTCTGTAATTCCACAGGATTGGGCGCATTTTTTGTAATAAACATTAATCCGAAAAAGCATCCTGCCATTAATAAATACATCACATGCCAATTTATTTTTGCCGCAATGATTAACGCAATCGCACCTGAAACCATCATCGCAATACGATACGCAATGGTATTGGCAGAAACACCTAAGCCGCGTTCTTCATCACTTAATAATTCAGTTCGATACGCATCGATAGCCGTATCTTGTGTCGATGAAAACACTGCCACCAAAAATGCAATAATCGCGAGAAATAGAGGCGTTTTTGCCGGATGACAAAATGCCATACCCACAAAACTGATTCCCAATGCGAACTGCATCAGAAAAATCCAACTGCGACGACGCCCTAATTTTATCGGCATCCAACGGTCTAAAAACGGCGCCCATAAAAATTTATACGCATACGGTTGCCCCACCAATGTTAACCAGCCAATACTAACCAAGCTCACGTTTGACACGGTATACCATGCTTGCAGCGTGGAAGAAATTAATCCCAGAGGTAATCCTGAAGAAAAGCCGAGAAATAGAATGGCAATCAATCGACGACTAAAAAATTTTTTCATGTTGAAACAACACCTCACGCATGGGAATTACTTATCAATAAGATGAAAACGCGACCAGTCAGCAGCCGCGCGCATTACTGCATACAATGGATATGACTTTATTTTTTCATGCAGAGAATAATTTTGCGTTGAAAAACGTATGCCGTAAGGTGTTTGCGGATGCTCATTTAAAAATAAATGCGTGCTTTTCAATGTGCTGCCTTTTCCTGATTTTACTTCAATCGGAATAATTTTCCCTGATTGCGCAATCACATAATCAATTTCCGCTTCACTGCCATGTTTGTTGCGCCGCCAAAAATATAAATGATTTTCTTGGCATGGATTTGAATATGCCAATAGTTCTTGTCCTACAAAATTTTCTGCGATCATGCCTTTATTAATAAAAGCTGCGTTAATGTCAAATATCCATTGTTCCGATGTTAATCCTAGTATCGTTTGCGCGAGAGCAACATCGATCATATTAATTTTAAAACATTCAGGGTTTGTTTGTGCTGCTAATGGAAGACTCTGTGCGCTGGTTTGCATTGTTTTTGTGATAATATTGGCTTTTTCAAGTAGTAATAATGCGGGTTCTAATTCACGTTTACGATAGGCTTCACTGATTTGTTTATATTGAAATTGTTTCCCCAATTGAAAAGGCGCTTTTGAAAAAACAACATCAAGATATTTGATCTGCGATTTTTTCGCGTATTTTTCAAAATCCTGCTTGTATGCTGTGATTAAATCATGATGCATAGTCATGCAAGCGGTATAGTCTCTTTTTTCACACCATGAAGCGACTGCTTTTGGCATCCCACCAATGGCAATATACTCTCCAAACAACCGCAATGCTTTTTCATGTGCGATGTTTGAATAAGGTTGCATAAGATCGTGTTGCATAATGTGATCGATTAAAAATGTCTCATCTTGCGCTAACAAAAATTCTTGAAACGTCATGGGATACATATGTAAAAATTGCACTCGACCAACGGGTATACCCACTTGTTCAATCGCAAAATCCAATAACGATCCTGCAGCAATGACATGGAGTTCCGGCATGAGCTCATAAAAATAACGCAACGATGTTAAAGCGCGTGGACAAGCTTGTATTTCATCTAAAAACAACAATGTTTTTCCGGGTGTAATGCTTTTGTGTGTCAAAAAATTAAGATCACTGATAATGCGCTTAGGATCCAAATCGGTTGAAAATGCGGCATGCGCTTGCTGCATTTTTTCAAAATCAATTTCAACAAAATGTTCGAAAGATTGTCCGAGCTTTCGAACGGCAGTGGTTTTTCCAATTTGGCGAGCCCCTCGAATAATCAGAGATTGTCGTTCACCTGAATTTTTCCAATCATTCAAATAGTTATCAACAATTCTTAGCATAATGGTCGCCAATAGGGGTTAATTTAATAATTTTTGGTTGTAAATAATGGATTATTTAGTACCATTTTGGTTGTAAATAATGGTAATTTCAAGTGTTTTCTGGTTGCATTGAATCAAATTTTTCAAAAAGTGTGGTCTAGATTGCAGCAATCGCCATGGCATGTTTTAATGGTCGATTTTAATTCATGTGGAGACTCGTTGTGAGTAGAAAAAATGTGGTCATTATTATGCCCCTCACCACTACTGTACCGACTCCGTATCACGTCGAAATGTTGGTGAGCGGCATAGTTAGTTATGTAGACAAACTGAAAAGCGACCTTCAGGAATCGAGTCGTCACATGGAAGACGGAGCACTTGAAATAGTACTTAGCATAAGAGTACTACCACTACTAAGATCTTACTGGCGTTATCAACCTAGTACGGAGGAGCCTCATTACGCGCTAGTGAAGAGAAATTTGCTTCCTGAAGTAGAAAAACCGAGATTGCTGCAATACGAACAGCATGATGCGTTATGGCAGCTACTAATCCCTCAAGTAAAACAAAAATTACAAGAATGCGAACTACTGCGTGAAAAAACCATACTACCAGTTGAAATAACCATAACTATTGAAAAAGAGAGCGATCATATAAACGAACTACTACTACGCTACACAAACTATTCAGAGGCAGTTTCCAATATTTGCAAAAAAAATAGAGGTAAAAACCTCTGTTTGATTGTGGACACCAATTTAGCGAAAAGCGCACTTTCTAATTACGATAATAATAAGGCTCCATGGACAAAAATGATGGAGCAACACCCTGTGCATGTGTGCATCATGCCAAGAGGCAAAGGCATTACTGACGAAGATGACGGTTCTATCAGATTTTTAAGCAGATTTCCTCTGGGGAGATACACACTTTCCCATCGAATGCCGTCATCCGCCTCATTTCACTCATCAACCGGCCTTATAACTGCATTGGCCATTCTGTGCCATCAGGAGAAGTTTGACCAATTGACTTTAAATGGCATACGCAGCGAGGTACCCAGAGAAGGAGTTTTTCGCTATCCAGAACTCGTAACTTTGTTTAAGGGTGTAACCGATGCGAATTTCCCGGAGAAAAAAGTCGAGATTTTTAATAATCTAACAACATCATTACAAGTGGAATACAACAAAAGTCCTGAGTACTTTGAAAAACTTGCAATGACATTGAAGAATGGTAAAACAGCATCCACTACAACCGCTGGAGGTTCAGCCCCTTTTGATGGATTTAAACAGATTGGTATGGCAATAGATCTTCTTAAGAGGGGCACGCCACGCACCGATGAGCCCTCTTATGCAATAACACCGGAGGCTGCGCAACTCCGTCACGCATGGGGATTGAAAAATGCAGTGGCAAATGTGCTACATATAAACTCAGAAAAATACGGACAAACTTTAGAAGAAAAGATTACAAAACTCCATGAGATGCTTCAGGCCGCGAATAATGACACGATCCTCACAAAAGAGATGGGGCTATTCGGCATGGGGTTCTTTTCAGGTCAGGGCAAGACAAAACCGTATCAAGACGTGGTGGAAGCAATTAAAGACGCGACGAAGCAGATTTTGAAACCTGAAGATGATACAAATTTCCACCCTACTCAGAAAATGTTGAATACGGCTATCGAAATTTTAAACACCGAAAGAGGACGCGGCCCGCATCTTTATAACCGAGTCATGGGCGGTGCAACGTCATACCGTGAAATGGAAATAGTTCTGAGAGCACTGCAGGACAGAATACCCACGGCACCATCACAACCAACCTCGCCTAGAGTATAGAATGGAAATCAGCGTTTTTGAATTATTTTCAATTGGTATTGGACCGTCCAGTTCGCACACTGTCGGCCCTATGCGTGCAGCATATGATTTTATAAAACAACATAATGCTGCTGAATTTAATACCGTTGCTGCAGTCACCGTACGTTTACATGGATCGCTCGCATTTACCGGTATTGGTCATGGCACAAATAAAGCCATTTTAATGGGACTTTGTGGTGAATTGCCTGATGCGATCGATTCTCTCACTATTGATGAACGCGTCGAAAAAATAATTGACACTCAAAAATTATTGTTGCTTGGCAAGCGTGAAATTTATTTTGACAATCATCAGGATTTAATTTTTGATTATGAGCATGTATTGCCACATCATCCCAATGGCATGACATTTATCAGCTACGATAAAAATAAAAAAATTGTTCATGAAGAAATTTATTATTCTGTGGGCGGTGGATTTATTGTGTCACAAACACAATTGCAAAATCCTTCGGCGATATCATCACACCCACTCCCTTTTCAATTTAATTCTGCAGCAGAGTTATTAGCGCATTGCAAAAAAGAACATTGCACGATCGCCGAACTGATGATGAAAAATGAATTATCGTGGCGGGATGAAAAAACAATTCGTGAAAAATTAATTCATATTGCAACGGTGATGGCTAACAGTATACACAATGGATGCACTACTGAACTCACCATTTTACCAGGCGGATTAAAAGTCCGCAGACGTGCACCCAATTTATATAAAAAATTAATTAAAGCGGGTGATCCGAAAACGCAAGGCACTTTGTTGATGGAATGGTTGGATTTATATGCCATTGCGGTGAATGAAGAAAATGCGGCGGGACATCGCATTGTCACTGCACCTACCAATGGTGCGGCAGGCATTATTCCTGCGGTATTAGAATATATGAAGCGTTTTTATTTTGATGATGAGAATAAAATCTGTGACTTTTTATTAACAGCCGGCGCGATTGGTATTTTATATAAAAAAAATGCGTCTATTTCTGGCGCTGAAATGGGCTGCCAAGGTGAAGTTGGCGTAGCGTGTTCAATGGCGGCTGGTGCATTGGCTGCTGTTTTAGGCGGCACAATTTATCAAGTGGAAAATGCAGCAGAAATCGGCATGGAACATAATTTAGGATTAACATGTGATCCAGTAAAAGGCTTGGTTCAAATTCCGTGTATTGAACGCAATGCGATGGGTGCCGTTAAAGCTGTGAATGCAGCACAATTGGCGTTGGCGGGTGATGGTGAACATACCGTATCACTCGATATGGTGATCAACACGATGCGTGAAATTGGCAATAACATGAGTACGAAATATAAAGAAACATCGTTGGGTGGATTGGCGGTGAATGTGATTGAGTGTTAGAGAATATCTTCGCGTGTGACTTTTTTAACATGCGATGATTTAATTGCCAGAAAATAGCGTGTTGATTTAAGCTCGCCTTGTCGCCGCAACACTTCTTTTTCCACCAATGCGTGCAAATCACGTGTCGTTGTTGGCGTTGTTGCACCGGTTAATTGCATATATTTTTTTGCGCTCAAGCCGCCTTCAAATCCTTCGAGGCCTTCACGAAACATGCGCAACAATACTTTTTCTTGCCGTTCATTTAACTGACCCCGCAAACGATCCATTAATTTTGCTTTTTGAATAATAAATTCGATGTAAGCCAACGTGCTTTTTTGCGACTCTATGACAATGCGGGCAAACCACAACAACCAATCTGTTATTTCTAATTTTTTACTCGCACTGGCAAGCATTGAATAATACATTTTGCGGTATTTAAGCAATATTTTGGACACGATGGTAAATGTGTGCACAGACAAACTCTCGCTTAATATTTTTTCAGCGATAGCGCGTCCAAGTCGTCCATTGCCATCTTCAAATGGATGAATACTTTCAAACCATAAATGTGCAATACCCGCGCGTGTAACTGCGCCTAACGAATTGTCCTGAAGCCATTTAAAAAATAGGCGCATTTCTTTGGGAACTCGCTTGGAGGGCGGTGCTTCAAAATAAATTTTGCGTGCATAATCAGGGCCGGAAACAATTTGCATGGCTTCTGCATGTTTACGATAAGCGCCAACACAATCTAAATCGCGTCGACCATTCATTATCATACTATGCCAATCAAATAACAGTGATTCCGTTAGTGGATTGTGTGTTTCTCGATATAAGCTCACCATCATTTCGGCAACACCGGCTTCAGCGGGCATGCTCTGCGTACGATCCACCCTTAATCCAAGCGCTTTTCGAATTGAGGATTGGATGCTATCACGATTTAAAAATTCACCCTCAATTTCTGATGTGTCCTGCGCATCTAAACTCATCAGTTCAATTAATATCGTTTGTCGATCCTCATCTGAGAGATGTCGTGAAACACCAATTCCGATCGCCGCATTTTCGATAAATAATTTTTCAGCACGCACCAACTTTTCAGATTCCCATTGAAATTTTGGCCATTCTTTGTTTTCCCAGTTCCACATGATGAATAAACCCATAATTTATTAATCATATTATAGGGATTTTATGATCGATAAGTAAAGGTTTATCAATCGGTAGTTATACAATCCATTGTTTTTAAATATTTTTTAAGTATACCCTACAATTCATTTTTCCTTAAGATGTATAGTTTAAAATTGGTCTATAATTGAATGGAATTATAGGGCCTATTTTTATGAGAAAAGTAGAATTGCTGCGTCAAATTGATTGGGCAAAATTGGCTAGCTGTATTGTTAACGCAATAAATGAGCCCAACGCACCGACAACCACCGCTGAACAAGAAGACGTTGAACTTACTACTGTTCATACAGGCACGGCAGAAGAAGTTGCGACATCATCAAGCGTTCCTGAAAGAACGGACACAAGAGTGCGGGAAATGCTTGAGCGATATCGAGATACATTTTCATCTCTTCTAAACAAGACTGATCCGGATAGAAAAAATGGCATTATAACCACCATTTATTCCCTGTATTTAGCTGAATCTTGGGATACCCATGATTGGAGAAGTGTTAACATTTTCCAAAAAGACAAAATACGGCATATTTTAATAGATGCTTGTGGAAAATATTCTAATACTTCAACAGACACTCTAACAGCAGCAGCACCACGACAACAAATACGTGCATTTATCGATAAAGAAAAATTCTTCACTTTAAAAACATTATTTTTATTGCCATGCCCATTGGAAATTGAAGCACTCGCAGACAACGCAATGCAAGTAAGGCACGATCACTTCAACAATCCTTGTGTTCAACCTGAGAATTGGGTAGCGCTTAAAAACGCATTACTCGCAGCAACTCAACGTTACCAACCCAATGAAACACAATCGGGATTTCATAGAAAAGCGCGAATTCTTCGAATGTTAGAAGAAATAAGTGATGCTGATTTAAGGCAAATCACAGTGGATCCATCTGACAGTCAAGCAAAATTAATCGTTATATTTGACGCCATTGTTTTTTCTCAAAATGTAGAACACATTGGCCCAATCACTATATCACACGGATCAAAAGAATTAAAAACAGCCTTTTTAAAGGCCTATGCTGAATTTCGCCATTGGAAAGCGATTGGCGTTGAGGATGATGTTGAAAAAGCATATGTAAAATTTTTAACAGACAAAGCAGAAAATTATTACGATGTAACGGGAACAAATAAAGAATTGTGGATGAGTCGATTGGAAGTGCCGCTGCCAGATCAAGGCTTCCAAGGCCTTCTAATGTCAAAGTCAGTGAATTTTGGACAATTGCTTCATGCATTGCGCGCTGGCCTAGCAGATTACCGTTCAAACAATGTCGGTGGCGACATAGGTAAATTACGCGCTGAAAATGCGTTGCATGATTTAGAATCTTTAGCGGGAGTCAGTGACAATGAGGGAGCGGCTGCAGGGCAAGCAGTAGAATACACACCAGATGTTGCACAAAAAATCGCTAAAATATTTTGCGCTATTTGTTGTTTAACTCATTCCGTTAAGCTGAAAAATTTCATATTTGAACAGTTAAAACCAGTGACTAATCATGTAAGATTCTCACCACAACAATTGGCGCAACAATTTCAATCTTACTATGATCTTTCGCAATATGAATTAGAAGAAGAAGAAAGTAGATTAACCTCAGAAAAATGGCAAGCACCTACCGCTAATGAGTTAAGAGATTATATAGAAGCACTGCAAAAAGTAGTGCTTGATTATGTGCAATCTATTGCTGGAGATGACTCCACTATAATTTCAGACTTCAAAACTAAAATAAAAATCCCCACTCAAATTCCAAAAGAAAAACACACAGGTTATCTCCGCGCGCAAAATCTCTATAGCAGCTTAGAAAACTGTAGAACACCGGCAGAATTATCTAAATTACTTTATATTTTTGCTGAGTACACAAGCTCAAAAGCATTAAAAAAAGCGGTCTTTTTGCATATACGTACGACTGCGGAATGCTTTAAAACAGAGTTTAAAAATGCGAGCGAACAACCACCTATCTCTCGCTCGGAACATCCAGAATATGCGCTTGAGCCAAGACTTAAGCAAACAAAGCCTGACGAATACAGCTTTAATCTAAATCCCGCTCATGCCTTAAATTTTTCTGAAATTAAAGTTGCGCTTGCAGAATATGTAAATACAAACCCGGATGAACGCGGAAGAGAGAGGGCGCGACGCTTTTCATCGCTGCTAGATAGAATTCAGGAATGTAGAGATGCAAGCTATACGGAAGAATACAGAAAAAAAGACGAGATAGCTTTGTGTGCTGCCATTGTATTTGCTTCTGATTCTACCAAGTTACGCGAAGCAATTCTTTTATCATTAATTCCTAAAGAGGCTTCAGATGCAATAATAAATACAAACTCCTTCCTCCGAGGATCCGGCTCAACTGATGAGAATAAAGATACAATTAGATCTTTTTGGTCCGAACAAAAATTACATGAATTCATGCTGAGCAATCAAATTTCTTCTTTTTATGTATGGCAAATCGCTATGGCGTTAGAAGAAAAACCAATTGATCAAAAAAGCAGGCTGGCATGTCTGCAATATCCCCAAACTACTCCCTCACCTGATCTTCTGCTTCGCAACATGATAACAGCAGTAGATGAATACATAATTTCATACAATAAAAAAAAGTTAGGCAAGAATTCAGGTGAGAGTGGCTTTTATCGCGCAAAGCATTTGCAAAAAATATTACGCCAATTAAATGGCTCACAATTCAATGAGACACAATTATTATTTTGTGCCGTGACAGCCAATCCTAACTCAGCGCTGTGTAAAAGAATATTAATATGTACTGGCGAACCATTGGATCGGCGAGCATCGATGATTTCGGAAGGACAACTCTCAATAGAGATCATTACATTAATTGCCGAACAATTAACTCAGGAGAAATTAGGAAACGCCGAACATGGCAAAGAGACGCTTAAAGTACCAAGCCGAGGCTACTTGAAGTTTAAGTGTGGCGATGCACATCATTTCGACTTTAGTCAGATTTTTGAAAATTCTATTGGTGGTGATTGGACAGAATTTCATAACGTCCTGAAATGCAGTGTTGAGGCGTATCAACCAGGAGAAAATAATTTACTTGGTGACAATAGAAAACGAGTTTTGCTCGCTGAATTAAACGATCTTGAACATCAATCTCTTGCAGAAGCAACCTCACAACGCAGACTTGCTGTATGGATCTGCACTATTCTTTTGCGTCTCGATTCTACGCATTTATTGCGTAAAGTCATTTATTCAATTCCGATGTTTAAAGAACCTATTGATGCTGCTGTACGCCAGTGGGGCAATATTGAGAATCCAGAGGAGTTACAGTACTTACAGGAAACGTATACGTATAACTTGCACCGACTACCAGGACGCACAAACGTCACACATACTCTCTTTGCCAACAACTTACGAATTTACTTTCAAATTCATAAATCGGAAATGGAAGAGAAATTGACGCTATTAAACACTTTGCCTAAACCCGCCGCTGCGCCATCAACGCCAAGCCGTGGTGGATTATTTTCATCAGCAGCCGGTGGTAGTGAAACTCAACGCGCAATTCCTTGTCCGATTACGGAGGGATGGGAAGTGCTTAAAAATCGGTATTTAGACGCTACGTGGGAAATTCTGGGTGATAATGAAAATCTGTACAATGCAAGTGGGGATTCATTTGTTAGAACAGTTATTGCCAATTTACAATCTATATTGCAAACACAATGCGTACAAATTGCTGACGACCCATCTCAACAACGCAATCTTTTAATCACTATATGTTCGATAACGGTTTGTGGGCCTTCTTCAGAAGTACGTAAAAAGTTATATACTGCTGCTCCTGAAGAACAAACTAAACAGTACTTGAAGCAAGAGAAAGTTACTAAACAAGTTCTACAGCAGCGGTACTCACAACTCAAACGACCCGCGCCAGATGTTGAGATGCAACCATTGGGAAACAACTCAACGCCCTAGCAAAAGAGTTATTAACTAATAGTCAAATGCATTACTCGAACCTGCGCTTCTTGCTGCTGTAACGCGTTCAGACCCTATCTCTACACGGTTACTATTGGTGTCGTTGTAGAAAATTTTCACTGTTACCGCTGCATTAGAAACTATGATTTCAGGGTTTTCGTCAGACATCATCTCTAAAAGTGCCTCAGCTTTAGCAAGACTTTGACACGTAATATTGGTATTCGCTGAGAGGTCTATTTGCTTAACTTCTCCGTTACGTTCTTTTTCTTTAAGTTGTGCGCACAGACTTTCAAATGTAACTGTAGGTGTTGCTCTACCACTTTTAAAAAAACTTGATGTATTACCGCGCGGGGTTCCGACAGGTGTTTCTTCACCGTCAGGCGTTGCTGTTTTAGAAACATTCGGCGATCGATCTTCATTATCAAGCGGTGTTCCAGCGCGCGGTGTTCCACTAGAATCTTGGTCTAGGTTGTTGCCCGGCATCAGATCACCTGACGTGCCTGTTGTTATTTTATCCATGATCGCGCGCTTTGCGATCGAGGCCTCCATGATGTCATCAATGAAACGACTCACGCCCTCTGCGTCAAGAGCCTTAGCAGAAGCCATTTCGCGCGTAGGCGCAGCAGGCTGTTGTTCAGCTCGAACTGTGACAGGAGCAACAGGAGGGGTTCCGACAGGTGTTTCTTCACCGTCAGGCGTTGCTGTTTTAGAAACATTCGGCGGCGATCGATCTTCATTATCAAGCGGTGTTCCAGCGCGCGGTGTTCCACTAGAATCTTGGTCTAGGTTGTTGCCCGGCATCAGATCACCTGAAGTCATTTCGCGCGTAGGCTGTTGTTCAGTTCGAACTGTGACAGGAGCAACAGGAATTGCTGCTGCTACTGAAGAAACCCGATGGTTTACCCCAGGAAGCACAACGGCGGCTAGTGCCTGTAATTTTTTATTTAACTCACCAAGAGAACCCCGCATCGCAGCATCCCCATGTTCGTTGTCGAAGGACCGAATTTCTGCTTCTGTTGATGTCAAAAGGCGCTGCAGCGCTTCGACTTGCTTAATCATGCTTTCCGTTGCTTTGAGTTTTTCACTGGCAGAATCTGCGGCGCTGTAGCCGAATAAATTCCTTTCAGCAAAAAATTCCTTGAGCGTCCACAGGGCATAAGTCCCATATTCTCGCCCATCACGAATTCTTTCAGCATAATCCGCTCGACGAAATTTCAAGTCCGCATAGATTTCTTGTAATTGCAATTTCCTTAAGCTCGTTTTTTCTTCACTAGGATTCTTCAGATGATCACGTGCTTTTGCTGTATACCGCTCTGCTGCGGCATCACGTTCTCTTCCCAAATCTGATTTTTTAGCAATACCATACTGTTTATCGCGTAACTGTTCACTGCGCATTGCATCCATTGCGCTTCGAATTTCCCCAGTTTTGCCATCCGTTGCATCAGAACGGGTATTTAAAAGTGATGGATTAACAACAATGGTTCCATTTGTGTTATCAACATGCATTTCGTCCCCTACAAATTTTTGCAAAGACTTGACTGCCTGTAATTTTTCTGTGGCTTTATTATCACCAGGATCTCTGGAGGTCCGACAGTTATAAATGGTTTCTCGAAAGGTTAACTGTGCTTTCCAATAATTAATTTTTGCTTTAGATGCTGCTTCGTTGTTTTGCGTAGTATTAAATTCAGTGGAATTGGTCTGTGCAACTTTTAGTGCTTTTTCTGCTTGTATCTCTTGAAATTTTGCGAATAATATTGCTTCTCTATGCTCTTTCGCTTTCCCGTCATAACCCTTCTCGTAATAACTCTTCTTGTAATAAAAGTTACTAATACTATTATCTCCACGTTCTTCAAGAACTGCAGCTACAGCCGAAGAAACGTCATCATCCAATGCATTTAATAATTCTGCAGTATAAATACAGCGACCGTTACCTGTTTGAAGAAACTCTTCACGTTTCTGCCAAATATCCTTTGCTATGCTTTCGTACAACTCCTTTTGCAAACTTTGTGCGCTAAATTCTTTAGCTTTAACACAATGTTTGTGCGCGGCATTAAATGCGGTGAAATCCAGTGTTTTTCTGCGGCGATTCCTGGCGAGCTCCTGCGTTAGAAATGCTTCTCCTGTTTCTTTTGCATTTTTCAGATACTCTTCTAGTGCAGAAAATTTTCTTTTTGTTGCTGATTCCTTCAAAGGACTGCAATCATTGTCCATTAACCACTCTTCTCTGCTCGACCAGAACTTAGGCGCCTCCTGCTCAGCATACTTATTTACGATGTCAACATTATGCTTTATTTCCAACAGCAGAGCACGTAATGTGTCCACATCAGCGGTAACGAAGAGTTGATCATACAGTCCAACAGTTGTCGCGTCATGAGCGGATGGCGTTCCAACAAAAAGCGCATTTACTGCATGTTTTACATTAACAGGAACTGCCATATTCACCTCAAAGATCGTTACTTACTGTTAAAACACGGCAATGACACATATCCCTAATTATAAAAATAGCACAAAAATTAAAGATTTTTTACGTTAATTGCATTATTTATAGTGACAGCATATCGCACATTTATTAGGGAAATATTAAAATTGAAGCGAAATGCGCGCTGCGGAAAGCGAACATTTAATAGGTTCAAACCAAATCAAACGTAGTGCTTACGATTTATTCGCGGGTTTAAAATACCGCACCCCCCACATCACCGGTCCCGACAAAACATACGAACCAAACAACGCTAAAAATACATCCGGTGGATCCAGTGCGATAAATGCGAATGCTAAAACAATCACAACGACTGCCAAAAAAGGGATTTTGTCGCGCGCATCGAAATCTTTGAAACTGCGAAAAGGAACGGTGGAGACTTTGAGTAATGCGACAATTAATGTCACACCCAAAATAATACTTTTAATACTATCGCCGGTAATATGATGTTTTGTGCAAAACCACAAAACACTGGCGATAAATCCGGCTGCCATCGTTGTGGTTAATCCGCGGGAATAACGCTTATTTTCAGTGTCGTCCATACTTAAAAAACGCGCTAATCTTAAGGCTGTGCAAACCGTGTAAATAAAGGCAACCAACCAACCGATTTTTCCAACGCCCGATAATGACCATTCATACAACACCAATGCGGGCGTTACACCAAAGCACACCATATCCGACATATTGTCCATTTGTGCGCCAAATTCGCTCTCTGTTTGCGTTAACCGGGCGATACGTCCATCTAAGCCATCTAGTAGCATGGCGATAAAAATCGCAATGGCAGCCGTATCAAAGGCGTGGTGGGTTGAGGCGACAATGGCGTAAAACCCAGCAAATAGCGCGCCTACGGTAAATAAATTCGGCAGTAGATAAATACCGCGGCGAATACCCTGCTTTTCATCGGACATGTTTAGATCCTCTTTTCATGTATAATTGCCGGCTATCATAACGCAAAACTGTGTCATAATAACCCCATGAATGATGAATCTAAGAAAATTGTTATCGAAGGTGTTACGCAAAGCGGCGAAACGTTTCGCCCCAGTGATTGGGCGGAACGCATGAGCGGGCAATTATCGACGTTTCATAAACGTCGCATTCATTATTCACCTTTGTTACAACCTTCAGTAAAAGACGGTCGAAAGTGTGTTTTGCTCGATCCTAAGTTACAAGAATCAAATCCTGAGCTCTATCAATCTATTTTAGAATTTGCCAAAGAAAATAAATTAAAGATTTGCGGCGAAGATGACAAATGATGTCGGAAGAAATAATTTTTGATAATGGCACTGATTATTTTAACGCGCTTATTCAAGATATTAATCAGGCCACGCACACGATCGATTTAGAAACGTATATTTTTAATCGCGATCTGATTGGAAAACGTATTGCGCATGCATTATGTCTTGCTGCAAAACGGGGTGTTGCTGTGCGTGTACTCGTCGATGGCGCAGGCAGTCCTTATTGGAGCGCTACACTCGCAAGAACACTTGAAAAATCAGGCGTTAAAACAAAAGTATTTCATCCTTTTCCGTGGCAATTATGGAATTGGAGTCGCTCGGTTGTAAAAACACATTTTTTATTTAAAGGCATTTATTTAATTTTTACCTCTAATTCACGTAATCATCGAAAAATTTGCGTCATCGATCAAACCATTGCGTATGGCGGCAGCATTAATATCACGAAATGTCATTTGGATTTGACAGAAGGCGGGAAAAATTGGCGTGACACCGCAGTGCGATTATCCCATATTAATTTATCAGAATTAATCAAAGCATTTGATATTGCCTGGTCGCATCGCACCATCAAAGAACGCTTGCGGGATGCATTTAAACACATTCGTTCTGAACCGCGGATGCGATTAAATTACACGCGACATCGCAGGCGTATTTTACGTAAAAATTTATTGCGACGCATGCGATTATGTCAACAACGTATTTGGATTACGAATGCCTACTTTGTGCCGGATAATTTTTTATTAAAAGCGCTGAAAAAAGCGGCAAATAATGGCGTTGATGTACGAATTTTATTGCCACAAAAATCAAATATTTCGATTGTACAATGGGCGCAATCGACATTTTATTTTAATCTTTTAAAATCGGGCGTTAAAATTTATGAATATTTGCCGAGTATGTTGCATGCAAAATCATTAATATTGGATGATTGGATGTTGATTGGATCGAGTAATTTAAATCATCGCAGTTTGTTGCATGATTTGGAAGCGGATATCACTTTATTTACCGAGCGAGCAAAAAAAACAATGGAGCAATTATTTCTAAAAGACTTAACATGCTCTTCACAATTACATCTCACACAATGGCAATCTGCTCGTCCATTATATCAACGTGTTTTTGGACGTTTATCACTTTATTTAAAATATTGGATTTAGAGGGACCACATAATGCGCAAAGGCGGTCAATTACACATCACCCCAGAACATCGCAATCACGTGACACGCATGACGCAATCACACCGCGATGCCAATAAAAAAATTCACCTCATTCTCGATTTTGATGAAACAGTGTGTATTGCCAATAAGCCAACAGGTCAAGAAGAAATTACAGAAACTGATATTAATCCTGCTTTGGTTGAATTTATTGCCGATCTCATCGTAGAACAGGGTGATATATTTACAATGCACATACTCTCATCACGCTGGCCTGATGAAGATATTCGCAAAAGCCGTCTCGAATGTTCAAATCCAGAGCATCAATATTACCAAACTTATAAGAATAGTATCTTATTGGACGAGGCATTGCCCCTATTTGAAGATCAATTGGCCAACAAGATTAAAGAAAAATCACCCGCTGTAGAAGGGGAAACGGTCAGTGGATGCAGTCCAAAGGTCGAAGATAGAAAGAGGTATTGCATTGGTGATACGCGGCTTAATAAAGCATCCTATTTCAGCGAGTGCATGCGCCTCACCCCTTCTAGTTGCATATTTTTTGATGATCAGGTAGACAACCTGCAAAAAATGCGAATGGAAGGCGTTTTATGCGTAGCCGTTGAATCCTATGTTGTTGAAGGCTCAGACAGAGCGAGGGAAATGGAATTAACAGCAGTAACTAGGGAAGAACTGCAGCGATTTTTGAATCAACCGCTGATGCCAGAACAAAATGCAAGAAGACAAACAGGCGATAGGCAACGGCTTTTTTCGAGACCGCGCAACAATAGCGTTGAACCGTCGATAAAACATGCTTGTGTTTGCGTTTGAACTCATTTTCCAACGGCACGGAAGGCGCGTGGCACCACTCCATGGCACCACTCCACTTTCATTGCTGTGTGACTGAATAATAAATCGTCGTCCCGCTGCGATGAGTGCCTGCATAGTTAAGAGAATACTCGATGTTATAAGTATGAGAAGAAACAATGTGGCTTATGGCTGGAGTAATTTTTTTTGTTTTCCAGTTAATGTCTACACTAATATAACCCAATGCCATAAATCTTGGGGATTGGGAAGAACGGATATTTCGAGCAATTAAAACACATCCAACCTGACGTCCCTGACGTCTTGGAATATAAGTATCATGAGACGCCGCACCTTTAGGGGTGAATTGAAATGCAGCTTGACCATGCCCAACCATAGTATATAACTTATCCCTACATGAACCACTGCTTACTCTAAAATATAAATTTCCCTTCGTGTTATTTGAAACAGTCACCCCCGGTCTAAATGACGCTGCAATTGCGTTAGAGGTAAGCAACACTGACGCCAACGCACTACATATTAAAAAAACAGTACTACGCATACACACCTCCGCTATCTCATGATATCTACAATGATTATAGACTAGATTCTGCAGTTTTGCGCACCCGCATTGAAATACCGAATAAAATATACGATTTTATATGCTATACCTGGGATAGGAGTGTAAATAATGAGGTTTGGGTATGATAATATCCATTATTGGTGGCGGTGCCACCGGTGCCGCTGTGTTAATTGCTCTTATTCGAGAAATTAAGAGGGCAAAAGTAGCGGAAAAAATTACGATAAATATCTTTGAACCTCATCAATTGGGAAGAGGACTTGCCTATGCAAATATTGATGATTGCTTCTTACTAAATACAAGTGTGTGCTCCACTTCCCTCATTGCTTCTGATTATTTAGATTTTTTTAAGTGGCTCAAAAAAAATGAAAAAATTTGGAAAAAAAGATATCCGAAAATAAAAAAATATAATCAAGATTCATTTTTACCCAGATCTTTAGTTGGACTATACATTGAATGCGCCATTAAGTCTGAAATTAATTCTTTAAAACGAGAGGAGAGGGTCGCACTCCATGTTAACCATATTAAAGAGCGGGTTATCAACCTTGATTTCAAACCAAAAAAACAGTTTATAGTTATACGCACCCAAAAAACAACTTACTTTAGCAAATTTTGCATACTGTGTACGGGCTATTCAAATGGTTTGCCACAAGCCTATCAGGATCTTATGCAATCGTCGCATTATTATCCATCACCCTACCTTTATGCGAAGAAAATTAAAAAAATACCCAGAAACAAAAAAATTCTAATTATAGGGACACGATTATCTGCAGTTGATGCAGCGGCTCTGTTGAGAAATCATCATCATGTTGTGATGGCGTCACGATATGGTTACTTACCCGCTGTTAGAAATTGTCTTAGATTTATGCCTGCCCAATATCTTACTGTGGAGCATCAAGCCAAATTTTTTAACAAACATAAATATAATCTTTCGGTACGTCTTATAAAAAAAGAGATTGAAAAAGAACTGTCATTATTATCCGGTCAATATATTCATCTTGACAAGATTAAAATTAGAGATAGCGCGTTACAGCAATTAAGAGAAGATATATATCTTGCCGAAAAAAAATTGAACCGATGGGAAGATTCTATTATGACTTTTATCATTTTCATCGGAAATGCATGGTTGTTATTGTCACTTCACGAAAAAAAAGAATTATTAGCGAATGAAATTAATATTATCAATCGTTATATTTCAGCATTTCCATACGTTAATGCTAAAATTTTATTTGGGCTTATAAAAAAGAGAAAATTATCATTGCGGCGTGGGATAAAACATATTTATCTAGAGAATAATCATTTTAGAGCGGTATTTTCGCATAATCATCATGAGCATGAGGAAATTTACGATTATGTTATTAACGCAACCTCTGTAGAGAAAAATATAAGGCATTCGGGTGAGGAATTTTATAATAAATTAAATCAAAATAATATTATAAAATATAATCATTTTAATGGAATACAAGTAACAGAATTCTTTCAAATTGAAAATAATTATAATAAGCAATTTTATGCTGCAGGCCCTATTATTAAAGGCAGTGCGCTTATTACAAATTTTTTGCTTTCATCGGCTCAACAAGCTGAGGTGATAGCTAAAAGTATTTGTAAAGAAATGAGTATAAAAGCGGAGAATGAACATGAAGATAGTTTTCTTTATATCAAGAAGACAGCTCGATAATTTTTCATTTTCTAAGATGCTGAATAGAAAAAATTACCAATTTATTGCTATTATCTCCAACCAAGATTTAGCAACTTTTCCTGCTATTGCAAAATCCTATTTTGACTTTATTCATGGCGTTGATGGCGTTGGAGATGATTTCTTAACTGAACTTGATTATGAGCAAGTTTGTCTCACCATGAAAAATCATATCAACAGATTTCAAAGCAAACCTACCGACATTTCAATTATATGTCAGGACGAGGCGAACATATTGTTAGCGGGCAAACTTCGAGATTTTTTTCATATCAAAACCGGCGCAAAGGGATCAGAACTTGAGGTCTTTAGAGATAAAGTTCTCATGAAAAATAAACTTAAAGAAAAAGGAATAAGAACACCGCATTTCATATCGCTCTGCAAAAATGATGTTTTTACTGATATTGCAAATCGTATCGGAATTCCTTTTATTGTAAAACCTACTTCTGCTGCTGGGAGTTTTGGTGTTTATAAAATTTCAATGCAATCTGATTACGATAAATTTATTACAGAAAATGAATCGAGAACCAGTCAATATGAAGCTGAAGAATTTATAGAAGGCGATTTATTTCATTGCGACATGGTCGTTAAAAATAAGATAATGTTATTTCAGGAATGTTGCGTGTATGCCTGCCCGAATCTCGATTTTCAAAAAGGAATGGCGTTGGGTAGTCTGGCTATTTTACATGATGATCCTGTATTTAAAACCCTATCTGAATTCGCCAAAAAATCTTTATTTGCCTTGGGTGCGCCAGAGGGTTGTCATCACATGGAGCTTTTTATCAATAAGAGTCATGAAGTAATATTTTTAGAGGTTGGCGCTAGATCTCCTGGTTTCATTACTTCTCGTGTCTATGAAAACACATTTGGACGTAATCCCTTAGATATGGATTTGAATATTCAAGCAGATATTACTTTCGCCGGGGAAAATAAAAAATTAATTCCCAGTTTTTATGCGTTGTTTCCCATAAAAAAAGGGAAAATATTAGGTATTCGTGAACCGCAGTTAACCAGCGATTTTGAAATAACGTGGGTAGTTAAAGTCGGACAAGAAACAAAAGAATGTAAATCAAATCTAGATTTTGGCGCGATCTTGTTTGTATACAACACAGACTACAATATTCTAAAAAATGATTTTAAAAAAACCGCTCATCATAAGGCTTTTATCTATTAGATTGAGGTTAATAATGAAAAATAATAAATATATTGTCATTGTTGATCCTTATCAACCCACAAGTACATTTCAATCCTTAGAAAATAGCGGTTTTAAACTTATTGCAATTTATACCTGTACCAATCCTGGTGAATATTTTATTCATCGCAAAGTGGATGACGATAGATTTTCATTTGTTTTTTACGAAAACAAAGAAGGTTATTTTTCAATTTTGGAAAAATTAAAAAAAATAAATATTGCTCGTATTATTATTGGCTTTGATTTTGGTGCTAAAATGGCATTGACATTGGGTCATGATTTAAAATTACAAAATATGACGCCGCTTTCATCGGCTGATTTTTTCAGTAATAAATATTTAACGGGGAAATATCTGAAGGATTACGGGCTTTTTCCTATCGCTCAATTTATTGTTAATCACGATAATAAAGATGCTACTGTCGATTTGGCAATAAAAAAAATTGGCTTTCCTTTGATTCTCAAACCCAGCAATAGCGCCGCTTCTTTTGGTGTCAATATTTGTTATTCAAAGAACGAATTAATTAACGCAATTGATAAATTGTTAGGTACTAATGACGTTTTGGGTAATTCTTTGTCTGAATTAGTTATTCAAGAAATGTTAGTAGGAAAGGAATTTGCACTGTGCACGATATCAAGTCAAAAATATCATCAGATTGTTGCAATCTTAAGTTATGATCAAGAACTGTTATATGGTCAAAACATGGTTCGATTTATCGAAATTGTAGAACCCAGTGAAAAGCAATATGAGAACATGATCAAATATGTAAAAAATATTTTAGATGCCGTAAATTTTTATTCAGGTCCTGCAGCTACTGAAGTCATGCTGACCAAGCATGGTCCTTGTTTAATTGAATTAAATCCCAGAGTAGCAGGCATAAATGTTGAAGACTTATTGAAATACTGTATTGGTATAACGCAAGGCGAATTGATTGTGCTGAGCTTTACTGATGAAAAACTATTTATAGAAGAAAGCAAACATTTAATTAAAAAAATCGCTTATGGCCGCATTATTTTTTTAAGAAACGCGGGTAGCAAAAAAAAATTAACTCAAGAACCTATCGACAAAATTAAAAAACTAAAATCTTGCAAACAGATCAACCTCAAGTATCAATTAGGCGATCAATTGCCCATAACGACTGATGCATTTTCAATGGTTGCGAATATTTTACTGTGCAATGAAGATGAAGAACAATTCTACCAGGACTATTCTAAACTTATGGAAATTGAAAAGGACTTTTTTTCATAATTGGCGCCATAATTGGTGCCACGCGCGCATATGGCAAACATCAAAAATTTTCTTTGTGCGAATGAAATTAACCCCGGAAAATGCGATGTTATGTAACGGTGCCAGACAAGCCTTCTGAGCCTTTTTAAAAACACGGTATAGACGAAAAATCAAAAATGGTTTATTTTTTGCAAATGAACAGAGCGCGCATACGCTTACATAGCGTATTTTTTATAAGGCAAGCAAAATGAGACCAGGGCAAACCTCCGCGAGACACACGCGTCACGAATCTATTATCGATCAAGTGCCTGATGATCTTTTGGAAATCATATTATCATTTTTAGATAGGTACGAATCAAAGGATCCAGATACAGATACAGCTCCATCTCAGCTCATACATCCAGAGCATGCAAAAATAAATGCGTGTATCGCGTTAAGAAGATACCAATTTCCTGTATTAGATTTATTAGACCTTTCATTTGCCAGAACACCTGACTTTACCCTTAAATCATTTGTATTGACGAAGCAGGTTTTAAAAAACTGCTTTTATCCTGCAGGGTGTTCGTATGATCAATACCTACAAAACGCGATAAAAAGTGATCCTGCTATGGCTTCAATAAAACAGGATGCACATACTGAATTTTTTAAGACATTGCGCGACACTAAAAAAATGGAAATAGCCACTGCGCTTAATCTCGATCGAGGAACATTTTTTCGCTTTGTTTCAAAGATGAATTTTGATGACAACACGGTACTGACTTTGACGTGGGCGATCCTCGTAGCACAGCCTATTATATTGTGCTGCGAACCATTTTCTCAAACCAAAATTTCGCAAGCACACCTATTTTTAAACTGCGCATATATTCTTTATGGCCTTTTTTTTATAATGAATAAATACCTACCGGCATTATCAAAACCTAAAAAACCAGATGAGCATACGATCAAAACACATGAATTGCTAATGCGTTTTGGCATTGGTAAGGGGATAACAGTGCCACCCGCGCATCACCATGTTGATTGGGTGATTTTAGCGGATAAATGAGCTTTCTATTCCGGCAATCACGCATATTCATAAAAATCTCCTGATATATTGGGTCAATCATGCCAGCCTAAATTTTTTTAACTTCTCGTCCACAAAAACCCTGTATTGACCCAGCATGATTACAGGCTTTTTTTACTGGATGAATATAGACGATGCAAAGAAATATTGGGTTAATCCATTGGGATTATTTCAAATGGCTACCAAGAGTTAAAAAAGTTTAGACTGGCATCGTTTTACACTGGCATCGTTTTACATGCTATTGCGTCATCTGTTAATTGGAGTATGGTACGCTCGCGTGGCACCACGGCTTGCATTGTCTTGAAAACCAGCTGATGAAAGACCATCAGCTGATGCTGAAGAAAATGGGATTTAAAACTATTTGAAATAAGTCAAATAACTCTTGCCCGACACGCTCATTCGCTCATTTTACGGACTTGGTCGTGGACGTGCACTGGAAGTCTCCCGGGCTATTCTCTGTCCATTCACAAATCACATTAGTGGTCTGACCCACCGCTTCGCCACAAGCCATAATTGTGTGGCAAATAGGAGAAGCGCCGACGAACGGACGTGAGAGTGGCGGCCGACTGAATATAACGCCACCCTGGGTGTACTTCATACAACCAGTTTGGTATAAACTTGGAGCGAACCAATATCCACCAGCATAACCCTTCTCTGTTCCCCACCCAGTGCTTTCGATTACCTGGTTGATGTTGTCCCGGTCATTATTACAAGTTTGACAAAAATTACCTTCATTCGGGCCGCAACACCTGTATCCAGCTGGAATCGTTTGTCCACCACATGTTTTTGCGGTTGCAGAACCAACACATAAAAAAGAGAAAAAAAACATCAAACAAAATACCCCCCTCCTTGCCTTATAATCATACATACTCATAAAAACCTCCTAGAGATAGATTAAAATTCTCTTGATCATTATAGCATTAAAACTCATAAAGCGCGCCCGGAAGGACGCCGCGGCTCCCTGTCAATTATTCTCAATCTCCCGCAGTGCACGCATCACGCGACCGAGAATCGGCGGGCGGCCGGAAGTACTGCGCATATTTTCTTCTTCGGCGACTTCTAATTCGCGTTCGTCGTGGGCCCACAATTTAAGCACGACGATCTTCTGTTTGCGGGATAAGCGGTCATCGTGCACCACCTCTTCAGGTTCCTTGTAACTTGACGATGGATCTGAAAGAATGTGCTCGAAATCTGCTGGCGATATGTGTATCATGGTGCGTTCCTTGTTGAGCATTAATTTTGTATATAAATTATACACAGTGGTAGAAATTATATTCAAAATATCTTGTAAGCTTCTAATTTATAATCAGATTTAAATTTGTATAAAAATTGTACGTTGTTTAAAAAAAATCATGTTACTTATAATTTTGTTGAGAGATATCTTATAACTTATTGTTTATCGATGAATCGCGTAGATTTGAGACGCGATGAATCGCGTCTCTACGATTGCTCACTCTTATAATACTTATCCAATAATTCATCGATCAACTGATTCACGACACTGCTTTTACCAACGTCATCCAAAAATCCAGACTCTTCTTTGAAATTGGCATACATCTCTTCCAATGTTTTCACGCAACTGCCACCTGGGAATTGCTGAGCCAGTAACGCTCGCGCTTGGCGAGGACCAATTTTTTGATAGAGTGTGTTGCGAATATTAACATCTTCGGCGCTGGTGTTGAGCGCCCACAATTCAATGGGGCCTAATGTTGATGTGAGCAGTTGCGTATTCATGCCACCTTTGGTTGCAAATTGCGCCAAAAAAGTCGAGCCAGATTCACTCGGGCCATGCACTCTGGTTTTTAATGCTTGCCTTGCGGTATTACTCAAACCAAATACTTTCGCCGTTTTTTGCACCGCTTGCTCAGGACCTGATTCCATAATAAAAATGCTGGTGGCAAATTCCACCATCACTGCATCAAAATCGTCTAATGATTGTGATAGCAATGCGATTTGCACTTTCCATTTGCGTCCTTCGCGCATATCTTGAATGACCTGATCGCGTACCGCTTGCGCGCGGGATGTGCGATGGAATTCATCAAGCACAATGCGTTTGGGGTCTTCGCGAATTTCTGCGATTCGCACTTGATGATAACTGCGATAGGCTTCTGGCATATCCGCAACACTGTCTTCAATTAAAAAATAATGGCGCGCTAATACATGGCGCGCAAGCATATACATGACAGCCGTTTGTCGATTGGCAGCATCGCCGCCACTGCGTGCGACTTCATCCAAATCCAATGCCACAATTTTCGCTTCTCCCAAATCAAATTGCGTGGCTTGTGAAATGATCGGATATTCACGCACGCTGCTTGAAATCATACGCGCGAAGGCATGCACCAAATCTTCGTTGGTGGGCGTTGTTATTTTTCCGTATAAATCGACGATGGCGGGTATGCGACAAATGGCTGCTACGTCTGCAAGCACCGGTGTTGCAAAGCGTTGAGCCAACGCTGCTTCATGCGAAAAACCAGCCACAAATAAAGCATCAGTGACTTCCCACCATGTGGTTTGAGCATCGGCGACAAAACCAATTTCTTCCAAAATACCGTCAACGATTTCAGACATACCTGATGCATAAACGTTCGGCTTACCATCATCAGCAAATGCTTTATACAACTCATCAATAACAAGACCGGCCATATCTGAAACGCCGTCATACGCTTTATCGTTGCCAATCGGCGTTACTAATAACGCAATAAAATTCACTAAAAAACTGCGTTCGGGCGGCGTCGGATAACGACATCCCAATTGTGTATCGAATGGATTAATTGCATACTCGGCACGCATGCGCAAACGATGATGCGCCACCAAATGTTTTTGACGCAATGGCAATGCATCTTTAATCAAAGTAATTAAACCGCTGCTGGATGGACCAATATCGATAATGGCAATGCGTGGCAATCGCACGATGCCGGGCGATAAACAAACCGCTAAATTAATGGCATTCGATAAAACAGATTTACCAGAACCGGGGCGCGCATAAAATAAATCAATCCAGGTGGTTTGCTGACTTGATCCAGGATGATAGGGCCACGGTTTTCCATCGGGTGAGCGAAATAAAATAGCGCCATTTTTCCAGGGTGATGCAGGGCGAAATAATGGCAACATGTAAAGCACATCGGACAGCGGCGCAATACTGGGTGTTGCAATATTATTTTGCGAAACCGCTAACATAGTAGACACAGCGCCCGCAAAAGCATCGCCAGAAATTTCACTGGTGTCGCACGATCCCCATCCTTGAATCGCTTTTGCAAGCATCGACGCACGTGCGCGTAGCAAACGCACATCACCGTGTGGCGCCCATGTCGATGCAGCAACGCGTAATCGCACTACGGCATCATCAGTATTTAATTTAATGTATTGCAATAATCTCAATGAGTCGGTAATTAAACGATTTTGCGCGGACGTCACACTCAAAACAGATGCCATTGCAGAACGCACTTGCGAAAAACCCAATCCATCACTCTCAATAGAAAATGACATTCGCCAAGGAATTTGTGTTTGCAATGTGCGCGAAAATAATCGCACAAAGGTTTGTAATTCTTTTGGAAATAAATCAATAAAAATGGTTGTGTAATCACGATCACCAATTCGCACTGTGCGTAAATCGATATTCTCTGCATCACGCGGTAAAACTTGTTTTGCTAATGAGGGCCATAGCACATCAGAAATGTCACCCGATGCTTTTTTCAAGCCTTTTATAGTAATTTTATCGCCTGGCAAAACAGGCTGCCAATTGTGCGCGGTGAAATCAGGGTCTGCGCTATTACGAATCATTCGAACGGCTTCATGCACTTCTAAAAGCGATGAGATCAATCCCAGTTGTTCAAAATCATTCACAACGGAACGCACAATGGAATCATGGCTTTCGCGCAAATCAGGTACTGCCGCTATAATATTTTGCGTATGACGAAACGCGGGTATTTTCTTCTCTTTGATCAGCTGCATCTTTTCTTTGTTTGCACGCTTTTGTTGCTCGCTCGTCAACGATTTTAATCCCGTGCATAAAACAAAATACGTTTCTTCATGCGCACAATATCGCGACAAATGACGCACACGTTCTGCAAATAAATCATCGAGTCGTAACGATAAACGTTCAGCGGTTGCCTGGGCTGGCGCAAGGATGTCGGTAATTTCTTCTTTGACTTCATCTTTATTGTAACTAAAGTAGGCTTGGATGGTGTGGCCGCTTTGTGACATCAAAGTCTGCAATGAGTGTCGCAAGCCAGACTGAATTTGATCGAATTCATCGCGACCAATTAATGATTTTACGCCTTCGACACGAATAAGAGAGAGCAAAGATCCATCATGATTAACCAATGTGGTCGGGCTATCTGCTGTTTGCAGGTCGGAATAAGAAGCAGTGGTTTGCTTTAAGGATGCGCTCATCCAAGATAAAAAAGAATCGAAGAAATCGGTGACGTTGGAAACGATACTCATAATGCATTCAATCCCGCTTTCGCCCAAGTAATTATTTCTGTTGAAAACCGCGTCATATTGGGCAACAAACGAAATGTTTTCACAATCGTTTCTTGAAGCGCGGGTTTTTTATTTTTTTCACCCGCTTCAATTAACATTTGACCAAATTGCGCGGGGTTACTTAATCCTTCGCCCACTTTTTCTTCAATCAATTGCGCACGTAGTTTTAAACTGCGATAAATATTTTTAGCAATCATCGCACTTTTTAATCGGTATGTTTGTGCTATAAAAATAACATGGCACAAGGCATTTAATTCATTTTGCCGCATTTCAGGCAAATAAATAAGTGCACCGCCCCCAAAATCACTTTTGCCAACTGCTTCTAAAAAAAAGCATTGTGCGCACAAACCACACGCAGTTACTAAATTATTTCGTTTGTTTTCTAAATAATTACCATTCAAATTAATCGTTTCTAAATTATCGAGGGCTTGAAATCCGCAAAACTGACAAATGTGTTGATCTCTTGCATGTATTTTTTTTTGAAATGCCAGAAAAGCGGGGTCTGCGCGCCGAAGCATAAACAACCGCCAATTATTAGCAGTTGCAGCCAATTCGATATCACGCAATGCGCCCATTCAACAATGCTCGCTTAGCTCGCAATCACACCGCTAATTCCGCCGCTACCCAGTTTTGCAACTGACGCACCAAATACACCTTGTGTTGCTGTGCTGAGTAAATGAGGGAATACAGACAAGCCAGCGCCAATTAACAATAAAGTGACACCTTGGCTCATGGGCACTTGTTGCGGTTGTAATTTATGCTGATGAAATTTGAAAAACGATGCCATGATAAATCCAACGCCGGCAATAACCGATGTATCTTCCAGCACATCTGATACGTGTTTAACAGCGGTCGTCACGTGCGTAGAAATAGTGGTGAGCGATACTGTTCCTGCCGCCATCGCAATATTCGCCGCGAACACACCACCAATCATCACTAACAAACGCATAATCATGCCTCTATTCAAAAAAGAATTTTCGTTTTTAAACATTTTTATTTTCTCCGTGGTTAGTAAAACATTCTTATCCATTCGTCAATCCCAATATTTGCTCCAACAAATCAATCGTTCCTAAAATATGCACGCATAAAACGCCTGCAAGAATATGCATTAATGCTTTGCCCAATGATCCCGCTTGAGATTGCTGCGATCCTGTGCGTGATAACAAAACGATGCCGCGAATAAATGCACCGACACCGATGACGCGAACGAATAAAAGTATGGGCGGAACCAACGAACTATAACCACTCGAATCACCACCATAAGTCAGTGGAGAACTGGTCCCCCAAAGCGCCAATACAGCTGCGCCAATAAAACTGGGTAGAATTAATAACATCGCGCCAGAAACCAACATCACCAAAGGGCCTGCAATTGAGTGTTGCCCTGACATCATCGTGCGTGATTCGCCGTATCTTTTTAACTGAAAAATACCACCTATCATAAGACAAACGCCGATTAAAACAGCAACAGTTTCCATGATGTCGGCTATTATCGTAAAATTTTGCGATAGTACTTGCGCTTCAGCCACCATTCACCTCAGCTAAAAATCATTCGGACCATATTCAATTTTTCGACCACTGCTCGTATCAACTACCCCATTCTGCGAATCAATTGAGCTTACAGTGCCATATTGTTTGATATGATCACCCACTGTAACACTCATTGTTGCACCCGTGTTAGCAATAATCCAGGCACGATCAGGCACTACTGCTCTTAAATGAAAAACAATTCGCGATCCACGGACAGGTCGTTTTTCGAGTATTTTATTCATCTCGGTTGATAACATATCCACTTGTTCTGACAGCGTAGAAACTGTTTGTTGTAATGTTTGATTGTTTGTTTGAGATTGCGTGAGACTATTTTGCATAGCTGTCATTTGTGTTTGCAGATCATTCAATTGTGATTTTAATGCGCTCACTTCACCATTATCCGTTGATACAGGTTGCGGAGTCACGGGTTGCTCTACAGGTTGTTGCACGACAACCGGTTGTTGCACAACCGGCTTTGGCGTTTCTTTCGAATTTATCATTCGAAATGCGATAATCACCACGATGATAAGCACGACGGCAATAATAATACGTTTGTTTTTTAACTGTGATCCATAATGCATGAAACGTGATTTAAAAGAACCGCCTCGCGATATATTTTCGGTCGCAGTGTCGGACGTATCATCAAGATGTGCATCATCTGTATGCGAAACAGATTCACCGTCCATCGACACATATTCCTCTTTAGGGAATTGATACTCATCGTCAGGTGAAATATTATCTTTATCATTCGTCATAAAAATCATTCCCCTTGTGATTCATCAGGCAACACATTCGTTGGCAATGTGAGATCGCTCATAATTAACACGCCAATACCTGTGCCTGCAGCCACTCGAATGGTTGGTGCACGATTAAAATTACTACCCATGTGCTGCGCATATTGTTGACCTACCTTACCCAATCCTACTTTCACTTGCTGTTGAGAATCCAGCGGTGATTGTGTCACCGTGCATCCAAAATTCGCGACCAAACAATGTTCTACCACATCTTGATTAATAATCGCGTCTGATACGCCTTGCAAGAACGATGCAGCAAATAATGTGCCATAACGCAATAAATAATGACTATTCACTTGTCCTGACAGCGCGGTTCTTGCTGTGTCAGGATCAATGGCTACTGCATTCACTGGAATACTTTTTGGATATTCTGGGCTGCTGAGTAAATTAAAAGTAATCAGAAGTCGTTTATGCTGCCGGTTAAACGTTCCCAATAATGTGCTGCCATTTAATTCACCCGTGACAATTTTTGCCATGATCGGCGTATTTTCATCACTGTTAATCGATGTGCCAATCGTTGCAAATAACACGGTACCCGCTTTAATAACAGGACCACCATCAGCAGCTGCTTCAACAGCATTTGCCGCCGCAGCACTCGTTGTGCTGGTTGTAATGGACTTGGTGGGTGGCGGTGCCAATTGAAATTGTTGCGTAGTCACATTACTCCATCCCGTGAGTAACTGATGCGCTTGACCATTCATAGCCGCTTCCATTTGTTGAATATGGTTTTGACGCTGTTGCGCCGTCATATCTGTCTGTTGTTGTTTTTCAAACTGCGCCAAACGCGCTTCGGCAGGACTCGTGCCGATAGACGGAAGTGATTCTTCGCTCGCTGGAGCAGATAAATCAGTAGTCGTTGGCTCTGCAGTTGCAGCATATCCCACTTCTTGTGCCGGAAAACCTGCGCGTAACAAATCACCTTTGGTAAAGCCCGCGGCTTTTAATGCGGCTGCGCTAAACCCTGCTGCGCGTAACGCACTGGCACTCACGCCCGCTTGGCGTAACTGTTTCGCACTAAATCCTGCATCGCGCAATTCTTTGGGGCTGTATCCCGCATCAACCAATTGACCTGCCGTAAACCCTGCTTTTTTCAAATCTGCGGCAGAAAATCCCGCTTTTTTTAATTGTGCTGCTGTAAAACCAGCGTCTTTTAATGCCGCTGCACCAAAGCCTGCATTTTTTAAATCTTCTGCAGTATAGCCAGCTGCTTTTAAAGCTTCGATACTGCAACCTTGTGCTTTTAAAACGGCGGCGGAAACACCATCTGCTTGCTCTTGTTTTAATTTCGCCGGATTACACTGCGCGGTCGGCGCTGCAGAAGCAGGATAACCTGCTGCTTTTAAATCTTGCGGACTGAATCCCGCGTCTTTTAATTCACCCGCTGTGAATCCCGCCGCTTTTAATTGTTGCGCGTTATATCCCGCGTCTTTTAAATCCGCTGCACTAAATCCTGCGTTTACCAAATCTTGTAAATCAAATCCGCAGGCGTGTAATTGTGTCGCAGTCAAACCAATTTGTTTTAAATCTCCGACTGTAAATCCCGCTAATTTTAGCGCGGGGCATGAACACCCTTGGCACATCAATTCTTCTGCTGTCACACCCGTTTCGCGCGCTAATTTTAAATTATCAGGCAAGCAACTCGCGGGATTTGGTTTGTAAGTCATAACCACTTTGTTGATGGGGCAATGCGAAGCATCTGACGTCTGTCCAAATTGATCGGGGTTGCCCACAAAACCAGTGCGTGTAATGGTGGGTACAAATGCCGTTGCTGATTTGCGCGCTTGTTCTTCACCGGCGATATTTGCTTGTGTTTGCGCTTTAATATAAGCAGCAGACGGATTTCCTGCGCCAGGTACTGAGCCAATGTTTGGCGCACCTGATACAGCGGCAGTCGCCCGCTCTGCATTCACCCGTGAACGCCAATGAATCACAAAAGCAATCGCACCTACTACAACGACTAACAACGCCAATGCGATAAACACACGTGCTTTGGCATTTTGAAGCAATGGATTCGCACTTTTCGCTTTAGAATCTCTCATGAAATCACAATCCTCTGATGGATAATTGAAGCATGGAACCGCGAGATGAAGCTAATATGACAGGGGTTTTTGTTAATTCATAAACGATCGTACCATCAGGGCTTCTCATGCTGGAAATCCATCCGGGAGATAAAACAGTAACACGCGTGCGCAAAAAGAGATGACCCTGATAAACCCACGCTTGCGCCGGCGCACCTTCGACCCTAACCATTTTTGCACCCATTGGTGCGACGCCATCTAAAAAATCTAATAAAACAGGATCTTCGGTGGGTGGTAATCCGCGAAGAGAAGGCTCTCCATTGGGACCTATGCCGGGCATGCGTAAATCAACACGATAATCCACCGCATGTTGCCCAGGCATAAGCGTCAACATCACGGGAGTATTTTCATCTTTCAGCATCACAGCCAAATTGCCTTCTTGATAACGATCCATCGCTTGTATGATCAATGTATCACTTTTTCCATCCGGTGCGGTTGGTACAATATTAAATGCTTTGGGGTTTCCAAGATCATATCCCGTTACCGGCCAAGGCTGTCCTGTTGAATCCAAGAAAACCAATGAGGTGACATAACCTGAGCGTAAACGGATCACGGGGGGCGTTGCGCCCGGTGACATATTCACTAAAATCGAGCTAGAAGTCGGTTTGGGCGGTGTACCGGGATATTGCGCAACCGCGCGTTGACTTCGATCAAACATATTTCGCAAGGTTGTAATTTGTTGCGGATCCATTGGCATGAGATTACGAATCATTTGCACAAAAGCACTGCGATTTGCGTTTGTGGAACCTAATTCATTTGAAGTATTTGCAGGGGTTGTCGCAGCGGACGTATTGAGTGGTGGTGGCGGCGTCGCGGGCGAAAGTGTGGGCGTCGGCGGAACCGACGTATAATTGGGTGTCGTGGAGATGGGTGTCGTGGATGACGTCGTTTCTGACGTTATCCCATCATTGTTGGGATCACCCGTATCACCCTCACTGCCTGTTAATAAAGCATTTGGCGCGATAACAGCAGCGGGTGCAGGTAATTGCTGTTGATCTGCTGCGAAAGCATTTGTGATGCAACCAAAGATTAACGCTATAAAAAATATTTTTTTCACTCTCATCTCACTCCGCTTGCACCACTGGCAGGAACTGATTAATTTCAATACCATTTGGATTATCTTGCACGGACACACGCACAACAATGAGCGTCACCTTCAGCGGCACTGGGATTGTTTTATTGAGATTGGTGTAAGAAATCAAAATCGGCATCTCAATTTTCCAAATATATCGACCATCCAATACGCCTTGATATTGCATAACAGGTGCGCCCGTCACGGTTGCATTTGACACCATTTTCAATTTCACCAATGAGGTTAAATTATTACTTTGGTTTAATGCTTGTGTAAACCAATGCCAACCACTGGTGGTAAAATTATTGGAAGCGGTTTGCAACTGTGATCGCCAATGCATAAAGTCCAAACTAAATGAATCACGCACCGCTTTCGAAACCCATTGCAACACATAATTATTACTCACCATGGGATCCGATAACGGATGGTATTTAATAATTTGGTATTTACTGTTTGTCGCAAAATATTGCGGTTCTGGTGGATGCGTATAGCGATACACAATAGTCGCAAGCAATAAAATATTAATAAAAAATACGATCGTCAACGCCAGTGCGGCGCGATAATAATTATCACGATAAAACGCGTTGCGCAGTAGAACAAGCGTTAGACCTTGCTGATTTAATTGTTCGGTTTTTTCAGCCATATTGATCCATTATTCCAACACCGTCTTCGCTGTAAAATCTGTCACGGCAATACCTTGTGATGCTTCCAACGTAGGTATGCGTTGCACATTCATCGTCACCAGTATTTGGCGCTGACTACTTGCACTCGCACTCGTAAACGTCACCAATAAACGCATTTGAACGCGCCACGTATATCGACCATCAATAATCATACGCGCCACAATCACAGGCGGCCCAGATACCACTGAGCTCGTAATTAATTTACTACCCACAATCTGACTCACCAATCCTTTCATGGCGTCATTTAATTTAATCCAACCTTCCGGTGTAAATCTATCTCGCGCTTGATTTAATTGTTGCTGAACCGTTGCGAAGTTTAAATTATTATAAATTAATCCGGTCGTTCGCGCTGACCAGCTTTCGATAAATTGAGCCGTTACAATAGGTTCAGACATCGGATGAATAGGAACCACTTGACCTGTTGTTATTGCAGCATAATAAGACGGCTTTTTTTGATCATACGTAATCCATGCTAAAATCAACGCTAAAATCGCACATATCACAACCATCAATGACAACCATTTCATTGTACGGCGATAGCTGTCGCGATAAAAGTTGTTGAGCTGGAATTCATTGTCTTGTGATTGTGTGTTCAATACCACGCTGTATTATCCCTATAATATCTAAAACTCACTTCCACTCTGCGATTAAAACGACGACCCGCTTCGGTGCCGTTCCAAGCAACTTCATCTTTTCCGCCTTCACCCACCGCATAAATCAATCGTGCATCAATATGATGAGATGTGAAATATTTCAATACAGCATTGGCTTGACGCGTGGTTAACTCATCCGTGATGGTTCCGAATTTTGTCAAAATGTCGTGCTCTGGTTTATTTGAAAAACTCGCTATTTTGACGGAAATTTTTGAATAGGTTCGCATAAAGTCCGCAACCACATTTAATATGGGTTTGTAATTATCATTGATTTCTGCAGTGTCATTATCAAATAAATCATCACTCGGAAAAATAAATTTCCAGGTTTGCCCTAAGCGAATCACTTGCACATCATGTCTACTCAAAATACACAAATCATACAAACGTTCTTGAATAGGGTTGAGGGGTTTTGGCACCATAACCAGTGCTTGTGTTCTGATCGGCATATGCGTTAAATATTTTTCACAAGGCGGCTGCGTGCAACCACTCAAACTGAGTGCGAACAAACCCAAGAAAAACAAAACGCTTGATCTCATCTTAACGAACACACCTTAGTCAATCCTTAATGCAATATTAATCTAGCAAAAGAACCTTAAGAAAGCATTAAATTTATTTGTTTGGGAATAATGCTATACTTCACGCAACGTCATCCCAATGAGTCGTATTTTATGCCTCGAACCGAATTTGATGAACACCTCGAGTTTGCAAAAAAACTTGAACTCAATATCCAAGCATCCGTTTTTGAAGCGAATCGCATACGCCAAACATGGATCGACAATGCAAAAGAAGAGTTGCTGTGGCTATTGCTTCTGAGGGAAAAAAACCAAAAAACAGCCTTTGAGCAGCAACCCCTACCACTTAACACAGCAATTAAACCCGAAGAGGCAAAGAAAGAAATCATTGAGGATCTTCTGTCGCAGCTGGAATTTATTGCTGAGAACCTCAAAAATGAAACACTTAAAAAGTTCGATACGACAAAATATACAAACCCAGATGGCAGTCCAGATACAGATATAGAAGGTGACAATAAACCCCATATTAGAGATGTCATTGAACAAACATTTCAATTAAAGCCGGCATTGTCACTCGCCGTTCAATTAGAAGATACTTTCAAAAATTCCGATAAAGCAGCGCTTGCGGCAAGCATTGCCTTATTTCAGAGAAATGCTAGCGTGAGCATGCATGACAGAATTTCAGTGCTTGCTCATAAATTAAATGCTGCGACATCACAAAAAGAAATAAATCAATTATCCATCGAATTAAGTGGATTGATTCGATTTGCGCAAGAATCGCATAAAAAAGCATGCGAAATTCTAAAACTTGACCCGAAAAAAACAAGTCCAGAACAAATCTCAGCAGCAGCATTGCGCAAAATAGCAGAAGAAAAACGACAAGCCTCCGATCTTGCAAATAAGCAAGCGGATGCAACACAAGCGGCAGCGCAACAAGCGACGGCAGATGCGGCAGCAGCAAATGAACAGCTGACTAATACGCAACTGGCGATAGACGCGTTGTCGGAAAATATGTCGTCACAATCCGGAACGGATCTCCAAGAAAGCCAAACGCAACTTGACGCGCTAAAAGAACAATTCACGCAAGAAAATTCAACGGTAGAAACACTCAAGGATACGGCCGAAAAACACAACATCATCGCTGGAACCGCAAAAACAGCCGCGGTAGATGCGCTAGTAGAATCAACCGATGCTTCAAAAAGCGCAGATTTAATTGACAGTTTTGACAAAGGAGCAAACAAAATATTCGATACTCTCGTCAATCCCACCATTCAAAATGTTGCTAAAGATATGGCTGGGAAAATAGAGGATTTTTGCGGTGGCTTGAAAGAAACAATGATTTCACTTAAATCAACTGCAACAAAAGCGGTAGAGGAAATGGCGCCAGAAGCAAAAACAGCTTTAGAAGAAACAAGCACGGCGTTGCCTACGCCAAAACCTTCTTAATCTCCCCATTTGTTCGCTGCATTGTTACTGTCCCACAATAAACATGCGAACATTCTTTTCATCGTACGGATTATTGTAGTAACAACGTACTACGGGGTTATTAAAAAATGCTGCATATGCAGGGGGTGGCGCCATTCTTCCGGCTGCTCCATTATTTTCCGTTTGACTGTTTTTCCACACGTCCAACTGCTGCTTCACTCTATAAATTTGATTGCAATTTAAAGGATTGATGCCGGTCTTAACGCTCCATTTTTCAAAATATTCTATTGCGTTGGTATAATCATTCGTCGGATCCAGACCCGCTTTTTGCATCGCATTACCCGCCGCTTCGTAAGCAGACGCTGTGCATTTCATAGCATGCCTATATACATTCTGATTTTGCCCTTGGTAATATTCAGCTTCATTGAGAGCAGAGGAACGATAAAGTGACGCTACATGCGCCCACAATGTCACATTTAATGAAGAATTAGTGGTAAGATCATGCTTCAATCTTTCTGCTGCCCCAAGAAAAAATGTCGCTTTACGACCATGACTTGTCTCTTCGTTTGCTTGCCTTTCCAATGCCCTCCAAGATTGATCGTTCAATGCCCCGAAAGATTGAATGTGTGTACCCCGATTGTTGGGTCTCGTCATGATATTTCTCATTATCGTTATGGAAATATCAAGTATACGGTCAGACTATTAAGGAAAAATTAAGGTTTAGGCGATAAGCAACCCTCGTTTTGTATCTAAAATACACAAAATAGTGCATACTTTTTGTACATAGACAAAAAGGAATTTGACATGGCCAACAAATCTGAAATCCCATCAAACTATACCAAACCCATCCATTCCAATTTGCTCAAAGAAATGGATATCAATGCCAAAGATATCGAACGTCGTAAAGAGTGGTTGGAGTTTACCGAAAAGGATGTGAAGCATTTAACGGAGTTAAATGACATCGCAACGGGTTATGCGGATGAGCTCATTGCATCGCTTAACAAGCATTTTAAAAAATTTGATGAATCGAGCCAAATTTTTGATAATCCCGCGGTGCTCGAACGCGTTAAAGTGTTACAAAAAGAATATTTTTTGCGATTAACGCAAGGCAATTACGACAGCAAATATATCGAAGAACGACTCAATGTGGGTAGCGTGCACGCGAGCATTGGACTCGATGTGAAATGGTATTTGGGTGCGTATAATTTCTATGTGCAAACCGTCGGCACAAAAATTTTTGAAGCATACAAAGACAACCCCAAAAGAATTAAAGATTTATTTCTATCGCTCATCAAACTTATTTTTATGGATATTGGGCTTGCTATTGATACCTATATTTTTGAACGTGAAATTACGATTCGAAAACAACAAGAGGCGATACGAGAACTCTCTACGCCGGTATTACAAGTACGCGAAGAATTGTTGATTTTGCCGATTGTAGGAACAATCGACGAGCAACGTTCACGATTACTCACCGAAAAATTATTAAAATTTATTCGTGATCGACGCGCAAAAGTGGTCGTGATGGATATCACCGGTGTATCAACAGTCGATACACGCGTTGCGAATCATTTATTACAAACGGTCGATGCATCACGCTTAATGGGCGCGACAGTGATTGTCACAGGATTGTCACCGGAAGTAGCGCAAACCTTAGTAACGCTTGGCGTTAATTTAACAAAGTTAAATACGGTGGGCGATTTGCAAGGGGGGATCGCACAGGCAGAACGTTTGTTGGGATATAATGTGACACGAACCACACCTGGTGAATAATTTTATTTTTAAGTGAGGATGAATGGATGCAAATTCCTATCTTAAAACAAGGCACATTTTTAATTGTCAGTATTCAAACGATCATCAGTGATCGTGATCTATTGGCTTTAGAAAATGAATTATCGATAAAGGTGGGTGAACATCGCTCAAAAGGCGTTGTGATTGATGTCACAACACTGGACGTCATGGATTCATTTTCAACGCGCACACTGCGCAATATTGCTTATACGGTTAAATTACGCGGTGCCGAAACAGTGATTGTGGGCATTCAACCCGAAGTTGCTTTTTCCATGATACAACTCGGATTGAAATTGGATGATGTAAAAACAGCGCTTAATTTAGAAGACGGAATTTTATTACTCAATAATTATTTAAAAGAAAATAATTATGGACAATAAAATCATCATTCCCATTAATAACGAGCTCGATATTGTCATAGCACGTCAAAAAGGCCGTGAAATTGCAAAAGAATTTGGGTTTGCTGATATTGATCAAGCCTTAATTGCAACGGCAATTTCTGAATTAACACGCAATATCATCAGCTACGCACAAACAGGTAATCTTTCGTTAGAGCATGTTCAAAAAAACGGGAAAGATGGCGTTTTGGTTATTTCAAAAGATGAGGGACCTGGTATCGAAGATATTGTGTTAGCCATGCAAGATGGTTTTTCTACCACAAAAAGTTTGGGCTTGGGATTACCAGGTGTGCGCCGATTAATGGATGATTTTGAAATACAATCGTCGCTCGGAAAAGGCACAACTATTTTTGCAACGAAATGGATGCCATAAGATGATATTACAATTAAAACACATAAAGTATGACATTATTTCTGAGCCATTAAATGGAGAAATTGTTTGCGGTGATCAATTTTTCATAAAAGAAAATGATGACTACACTTTACTTTCAGTGATTGATGGATTAGGTCATGGCGAAGATGCTTTTTTTGCCGCAAAAAAAGCAATGCAAACCTTAGATGAACATTCTGATAAATCAATTGGAGCATTAATTACATTATGCAATGAATCGCTTTTATCCACGCGCGGTGCAGCAATGACAGTTGCAAAAATTGATCGCACAGGATCTTTGCTTTATGTTGGCGTTGGAAATGTTGCAGCTGTTTGTTGGGCAAGAGATAAAAATATGCGATTGACGCAGCAATCACTCATGCTAGAAGGTGGCATAGTAGGATCTCGATTGCCACCAGAGATACAAACTAGAAAAATCACGTTGACTACCGGTGATATCATTATCTTCGCGACGGATGGCATTAAAAGACAATTTGAAAGTGAGCCACCTACATTTCAAACGCCTGAAAAAATAGCGAAAAAAATATTCGATAATTATCGTAATAAAAATGATGACGGATTGGTACTGGTGGCTCAGTTGATATAATTTCACAAGGAATTTTCATGGAAGAAATATTATTAAAAAGCCTGCCGATCGGCATTTTTAGAATTAATGCGGAACAAAAAATGCTAGATGCCAATGAATATTGTTCGTATATTTCAGGATTTCCTAAAGAAAAATTATTAGGCGAGCAGTGGTTGGACGTTATACATCCAGAAGATCGCAAAATAATTATTCCCCAGCTTGCAGAAAATATGCGCGCCTTAACTTATTATTTATTTGAATGTCGTTTCCTTTGTGAATCAAAAGGTGAAGCGTGGATGCTTTTTAATATTGCACCGGAAAGAGCAAATAAAGACTCTGATCATTTTATCGGGACAATAACCGATATTACTGAACTTAAGACAAAACAATTATTATTAAAAGGGTTAGACCCACTAACGCAATTACCAAACCGATTACTATTTGAGGAAATTCTTAAAAAGAACTTGAATCGTGCCCGTAGAAATAAATTAATGTTGGCTTTATTTTATATCGACATTGATTATTTTAAAAATGTAAATGATATTTATGGCCATAGTATTGGCGATCAATTTTTAAAAGAAGTGGCTAGCAGACTCAAGCAGAGTGTGAGGAAAGAGGATTATATTGTTCGTTTGGGTGGAGATGAATTCGCCATAATTCTTGAAGATATTCATAATATCTCTACAATTAGCTTATCTGCGCAACGCATTATTAATAATTTTAATGAACCATTTTTTATTGAAAAAAATGAAATACAATCAGGAATGAGCATTGGCATTTCAGTGTATCCCGATGAAGTAACAACTGAAGAAACTATTGTTCAGCATGCTGATCAAGCGCTGTATCAGGCCAAAAATTCAGGAAGAACTCGATATCAATATTATAATAAAGGCATGCAAAAAAAATTAGAGCGAGTTATTTTGATTGCAAAACAACTACAAAATGCAATTAAAGAAAATCAATTTGAATTACATTATCAGCCAAAAGTTAATGCGAAAACTCAAGCAATGTTAGGATTGGAAGCCTTATTACGGTGGAACAATCCTACAGTGCAAAACGCATCTCCTGCAGAATTTATTTTAGTTGCCGAAGAAACAGGATTAATGCATAACATTGGTAGTTGGGTAATTAATGCTGCATTTAGTCAATTTAAAAAATGGTACGATAATTTTGATCAATTCAAAAATGTTACTTTATCTCTCAATATTTCAGCGGTGCAATTAAATGATAGTCGTATTATTGATACAGTGACCCACGCGTTAAGAGAAAATGATATTCCAACGAGTAATATTCTTTTTGAATTAACTGAAACTGCTGTGATGAAAAAAACATTAGATAGTAAATCAATGTTACTGACTTTTTTAAACGAATTGGGCATTGGTCTTTCTATCGATGATTTTGGAACGGGATATTCATCACTCACTTATTTGAAGCAATTGCCTGTTAAAGAACTCAAAATCGATAAATCATTTATCGATGATATCGATAAAAATATAAATGGTGAAAGTATTGTTAAAGCAGTTATCAGTTTAGCAAAAACACTGGATTTAGCTGTAGTTGCAGAAGGCGTGGAAACTAAGAAGCAATTGGATTTTTTAAAAGAAAATCATTGTGACATTATTCAGGGTTATTATTTTTCCAAACCACTGAGTGTCACTGAAATGACAGCGTATATTGAATCAACAGGCTGAGCATTATTGTTGACGGGTATTTCAACTTTTTAAGTTGCCTGGCGGCATTAATCATGAATCAGAAAAACATTGCGCATGACGCATTTGCTGATCATACAGTTTAGAAGCCGAGCGTTCTGAAGTATCCCCACAAATTTTGAATTGTCGTGAACTTCGTAGAGACGTCGATTTATCGCGTCTCAAATGCATGATTATCATCGGTGTTTATAAATGCAGTGACATTAGAGTGAGTGTTACTGACTATAGGGCGAGGTAATTCTGAGATTTGAGACGCGATAAATCGACGTCTCTACGAAGTTCACGACAATTCAAAATTTGTGGGGATACTTCAGGGTGATCGCTGACGACAAGTTTTAGTGCTTGGGGTTAAGTCGTCTTTTCTGACGCTTCTTTTTTCTTTATTGTAATTCCTGCAACAATATCGCGCAGTTTCGATGTAATCTGCGCGGGTAACACTGGTGGATCCAACGGTGCTGGTGGATAGTCGGTGCCACGATCCATATCACCCACCAATTCCATCGCAATATTTGCAGAAATTTTTCCTGATTTTCCACAGAGACGCTGAACATATTCAATTTGATCACGCACTGTTTTACGATTTAATATGGGGCCGCGGTAAGCGGGATCTTCGGGCACTTTTAACGGTTTGAGATATTCCGTCATGCGTAACCCAGTAAAAATATTTAAACGATGTTCCGATTCTGTTATTTCTGTTTGTGATTGTGCAACTTCTGAAAAGAAATCCAGCGGAATTTCATCGATCGCATCACCAGAATCGACACGCGTTTCAAATTGCGATAATGCCATCATGGCGCGATCAATCAATGGCAATGCCTGATGCGTTTGCAATAATTGCACGGTACGATCAATTTCTTCATTTTCCGGTAAATCAAGTGGTTTCCAGCCTGCTTTTGCAGATTGATCTAAGGTTTTATAGACATCGAATGATTTTTTCAACTGATTCACAGATTCGTCAGATGGCGCATCCACCATTAAAAAATGATTTAAATGCATGCGTTTGACAGGCGTGGGATTCGCATAAAAGAAACGACCGCGCACAATTTTGGATCTAAAAAAGAAATGCGCGTCACCTTCGCGTTGTTCTTTTAAATCACGCAAATCAATACGTGAACGCTTTTCCAAACGCGCCCCCTTGGCATCCGCATAAGTACCCAGCACACTGCCTTGATCTACCTGAAAACTATCCACATGTGTCACATACGATTCACCCGCTGTTTTCATGAAAAAATCCCACGTTTCGACGGGATCTTCTAACTTCATACAAATTTTAATATTGGTATTCGCACCGATGGATGCGGCTTCTTCTTTCGATGCTTTTTGAAATGCCGGTAAATCTTGTCCTGCAAAAACCACTGAAAATCCCAAGGATCGCGCTTGTGCAGGCACGACTGCAAAACCTTCAACGGCGTAATAACCATATTCATCTAAAATACATAAGTAAGGCGTTTCTGCATTGGTGGGTTTTCGTTCCACCAAATCTTTATATCGGCCTTCAACACTATCACCCAAACCTGCTGCCATCATGGATTTTAATGTGGCAATCACGACCTTGCCTAAATTCGATAATTCTTCAGGTGATTTTTCAAGCGCGGGTAATAATACGCATAAAATACGGCGATTTAATACGACGTCATTTAAATCTACTTCGGGCAATCGTGTCCGTAAAATATGACCGTAGGTATCTGCTAACGAGGTAAATACACGCACCAATTGCATCGTGATATAACCGTGTTGCTCAAACACTTGCGACACTTGCTTGCCTTTACTTTCTTTTTTAAATCCTGGCAATGTATAAACATAGTTAGTAATAGGCTCAAGAACCGTCGGTGGAAAATTTTCTAAGCTGATCGATTCCATCCCATCGCGCGGAAATAATTTATCGAGCACAATCGATTCTAATTTCGGTAAATGAAAATAATTACGAATGGAATTGGCATCTAATAAAATGTGGCCCGCATCACGCATTGCCACTAATACTTTCATCAAGGATTCTACGAAACCGATCGCACGACCTTTCCACATATCCGCATCAGGCGCGCCCCCTTTTGACGTTCCCATTAAACTCACCACGAGATTGGATAACATGCTCGATGAACCCACACCAAAGGGATTTAATGTGTTTGATAAACGCGATTCTTGCGGACCAATCACATCGCGCGCGCCCGTCATAAAATTAATTAACAACAAATCATCTTCGCGTCCCATCGAACGCACCATCGAAAAAACAGATGCGTATAAACTATTATCGCCTTTACCATCGACATAAATAAATCCAGACGCCTGTAATAATGCATTGTAAGCGATGGATTGCAACGCTTGTGTTTTACCTGAACCGGTTGAGCCGAAAATCAAAACGTGTGTTCGCATATCTTCATTGCTAAACCACAATTCTTCTGATGTTTTGATTTCATTACCAAAAAAATAGATGCCGCGCGCCATACGGGGTTTGTTGGAGCCTGGAGCCATGTCGTTATAGTCTTTTTCTTCCGATACCAAAGGTAAACGAAATGGCAACATGATTTTTTGAAAATAGCCATACAAAAAACAGATCACACCGCTCACTAATAATATTTCGCTTAAATAACCAAATAAAAATGTAGTGACCGCGAAACAAATCAATATAATACATAACGCGCGTGGATTTCTGAGTGCATCGGAAATACGCATGCCCAGCGTACGGGTATCGCGAATAATTCGCGCCTGATCTTGTTCTTGCCGTGCATCTAATCCACGTTGTGTGTATGCCATCGATCACCCTCATCCACAAACAACACATTTTGCAGTGCTTCTTCTAGCGCATCCACCGCACCTTTGATCATCGGTGTTTTTAAAGCATACCCTACTTTTTTCTCAGCGACCCAATGTGCATAAACGCCTGCCACCTCAACAAAAGACGTGCGACGTCCCACATTATTTAACACAAACCATAAACGCCGATCGACGGGTTTTAACCATAAAAATTCTGCGGATGCCAATACACCATCGCTGCGTGCGATTTCCAACAACGTTGCCATGGCTGTCAATGTATACGCATGACGTCTTTCCAGCCATTTTATGATGCGATGATCTTTAAATGCTTTTAAACCTTCTGAAACACCGGAAAAATCAAGCTTTCCAGAAGCGGCTGATGCCGCAATTTGTTTTAAAAATACATTGGTCATGGGCCTTTGCCCTACCGCACGTCCTAAAAAAATAAGTGCCAACGCTTTAACATGAATGGGTAAATTATCAATTCCTTTCCACATCGGTCCTAATTGCAATGCAAATAATCGATAAACCGGTTTGTGTTTTATCGTCCATACTTTTTTGCCATTCACAACTTTCATTAATAACAAATCATGCTCACGACAAAAATCCAACGGCAACTGACACATTGCCCAAGGACCTTTGCCAATATCTTCTTTCACTAAGTCTAGCGAAATAATCGGCGTAATTTGTGGCCATACTTCTTGACCCACGATGCGCAAAGATTTCATGGTATAGGTATTATGAAATTGTGCGGATCCTCGAAAATAAACCAATGCGGCAAGTGCTATAAAAATAAGCACAACGGGATAGCGCGACCATTTACCAATCGCGACATTAATAACCGAAAACGTATGCCAAGTGACATGCGCTGGTTCAGCGCGTTGCATATACTCTTGCAACGCATCGAGTTGCTTGATATTGGGCAATGGTAAGTGAAGTGTAGTTGCAATGGGAATCCATAATTTTGCAATAACGCGAATGACATTAATTTCGTAATGACGTATCCAGAAAGCGGGAATAACTAAAAATTTAGAATCAGCCCACCAGAATACAAACGCGGCGAGAATGATAATAATGAGCATCCAAAAGAAATTGGTTGTTTGATCGGTGGGGTTTTGTCCGCCTTGCTGAGCCATGATTTTCCCTGAGACGCGATGAATATTGTCTCTACGACTTTATTAATTGCCCATCCACAAAATAATACCGCGTTCCTTGATGAACAAATGCATTAATTCTACCGTTACGCACAGCGGATTCTTTTAACTGCAACAATGGATGATCGAATTGATCTTTCAAGGTTGCTCCAAATACATCTGATTGAATATCGCTTTTTTTCACGGCGACTGCAACATAAGCTTCATTACCAGACGCTGCGCGCAATCGAATGCGTTTTTCAATATCAGCGATATTTTGATAAATTGGTCGGCCAACGACATAACGATCCAGCGATCGCAGCTGCATTGCCCACTTACTAATATTGTATCCATCGCTTTGGAATAACGAAATATAAACCTCAGCTTCGTTTTCCGCGATGGGTTGGGTTGTAATGGATTTTTTACCGGTATTTGTTTTTAAAAGTGCTAATTCGGCAAGCGCTTCGGCTTTGATTGCCTGCAAAGGCTTTAAGGTGTTGCGCAAAAATAAAGAACTATCCCATTCGCCCGCTGACAGAACATGATCAACAGCTGCAACGACCGCTTCTAACAGAGCAGCTTTGTCTTCTTTTGATAATTTTTCTTTGGATAAATAAGAACGCGCAATCTCTACTGATTTTTGAGATTCCTTGTTAAGGCAATCCAATAATTTCTTTTTTAAATCTTGGCCTTTAGATTCTGATAGGAGTTCTGAGGCTTTATCCATGTACAATCACCACCTTTACCAGGAATAAAACACCTGTCTATCAGTTTATGGCGCAGTAGGCCCGGTGCCTGGAGTATTTCCAGTTTTTGTGGCTGCGGCACCACCTAAGTCCATTTCTGCCACAACTCTCAGGTTTGGCAACTGACCTGATCCTAACGCACTGATCACAGCGGCAAACTCTTTTACCGCCTTTTCTACTTCATGCGGGCTAACACCACCCGTCGATCTATTAAAAATTGGATTGTTATTCATAACCACCGCCATTTTTTGTAACTTATTGTTTTCATGGCCTTCCGTGGCTATCTGAAAATTCATTCCTCCAAATTGTACCTATGAAACCTTAAGGAAACATTAAGAAATACATTCTTTTCTGATAGTTAAATTGTAGCAGATATCACAAAATTAACCGTTAAAACCAATGAAAACCTTTGCAAATCAAGCCGCCCAATATACCCGTTAAGGAGACAACCACGCTCACACCAGTCCAGACAATGAATCTTAATGAATCGTATTTTTGTGTCTGCATATCACTTTTAAGCTCAGTTCTAACATCTTTGATCTCTACTCTAAGCGCATTAATTCCATCTTTGAGCTCAGTTCTGAGATCTTTGATTTCAGCTCTGACCTCATGAACATCCATTTTTGTCGCCAATTCGCGCATGTTAAATTCTTCTTGTGTATTGCTGGCCGCGATATCAATCACCTGCTCAAGCGATCGCGCTTGATATTCTGCCAGTTCTTCTTTAACACCAAATGCTTTCGATTTTTTAACAAATGCCAATGCGTCAAAATGCTGTTTCTTTGCTGCGGATGCCATAAAAATACCTACTATTATTCTAACAAGAAAATAGGGTACAAAATAGCAGGTGCGATGATTATTTCAATACCGTGTTTAAGGATTCACCTTCGCTGTCGCTCGGTTTCTGAATCTATAGCGCGAGGTTCATTCACGCTCACATACTAGTCATACATCAATTCATCCAACGGCACTTCATCTCGCGTTGGACTCATTTTTACAAGCTCATTCAACACATCTAAAATACACAACAACCGCAATACTTCCGGCGTAAATTCATCAAAATTCACTTTCACGCCCATCAGTGAACCTTCAACGTCTTCATAAGTCGCGCCCAAACCATAACCCAAACATAATTGCGACAATTGATCTGCGCGTTTAGTTAAACCCGGCAACATGCCCGTTGCTGAAAAAATATCTTTATAACTCGCCACGCTGCCTTTCAAGGAAAAATTCACATTCATGCGCTTTGCCATTGCGGTTAATTTTTTTTCTAAGCTGACTGTCATGACATCCACCAAGGTATGGCCATTTTGCGATTACCTGCGATTAAATTACGACCCCATCGAAAAAAAACAATCGGCGTAAAACCATAACGATTCAAAATCGAGAAAAATATAATAAGCGCCACTGTAATACCGAACGTCCACAATGTCATATGCATCAAAAAAATAACAACGGGAAACGCAGCGCGACCGTCCCAAATAAAAAACTTTACAGGGCGTGCTGAATCTCGCCAATGGGCATCGGGGCTGATTGCCATGTGATTCTCACTGGAAAATGTATTTTAATTATGGTATCTCACTATGAGAAAAAGTACTATGCTCTGTTTTTAAATAGCATAAGCGAGCATAAATAATAAAATAATTTTCTTAATGGGAACTGGGTATCCCCCCTTTTCTGCAGCGAATAGAAACACGAAGTTTCGGGACCGGGCCACGGATGGCCCATCTTAAGCGGAAGAAAAGGGGGGTGCCCAGTTTCCATTAAGAGAAATTATTTTAACCTTACGAGCGAATTCATACCCATGTCATCCCACACACTCCAACTCACACCGACACTTATCGATTATCTACAAACCCATAGCGTCTTCGAGCCACCCCTATTAAAAGCATTGCGCGAGGAAACAGCGTTAACACTCGAAGCCGCCCCCATGCAAATCTCACCCGAACAAGGCCAATTTTTTCGTTTTCTATTAGAAACCATCAACGCAAAAAATGTCTTGGAAATAGGCACTTTTACCGGCTACAGCGCCATTTGTATGGCACTCGCCATTCCTGATGATGGTCATGTCACTTGCTGCGATGCCAGTTTTGACTGGACACGCATGGCAGTAAAATACTGGGAAAAAATGCATCTGGATAAAAAAATTACCTTGCATTTAGCGCCTGCGATAAAAACATTGCAATCGCTAATCGAAAATAATCTTCAAAACACCTATGATTTTGCATTTATCGATGCCGACAAACCCAATTATCCCCATTACTATGAATACTGTCTGCAATTAGTGCGTCCCGGCGGCGTGATCGCCATCGATAATGTGCTCTGGAATGGCGAAGTCGCTAATTCAAAAAATCAAAATGAAAATACGGTTGCCATTCGCGCGCTCAATAAAAAAATCGCGCAAGATACGCGTGTCACTATATGCATGTTACCAATGGGTGATGGGCTCACGCTGGCAAGAAAAAAATAAATCCTTATTGATTTACCACTATTGTACAATTTTAAATCAAACATACACACGCCCTCACACTCACACAAATTAGACTTTTAGTTTTAATCAAGTAATATATAAAGTTAAATGCTCACACTGTTTTTCATGGAACCAGCAATGAATAAACCGATATGGAAATTCGCGCTTTTACTACCCATTATTTTTTTAACAGCCAGTTGTTCCAGCGGGAAAAAAATTGTTGATTTGAATCTAAGATATGTTCCTGCAAATGAAGTACCCGCACAAATTATCGACGAACAATCACAAGCGCAAATTGCAGAAGCCGCAACGGCAATCGGTCAGTCGCTGCAAGAATTAGCAGCGGTACAAATGACCGTACACCCTCCCCACAATTTGCGAAAACCGTTTAATCCCCAAGCAATCGGCATGGATAAATTAGCATCGATCAGCTGGACTGGACCTGTTCAACCGGTGCTTAAAAAAATTGCGCAAGCAACGCATTACCATTTCCGTGTCATTGGCAGAAGGCCAAATTTACCCGTATTGGTTTCACTGAATATTCACAATCGTTCTTTAGCGGAAATTTTACGTAACATTACTTATCAAGTTGTGATGAAGGCAAACATTGCGGTATATCCTAAATCACGCACCATTGAACTTCGTTATAATGGGAATTAATTAATGAAGTTTTTAGTTTTCATTATTACATTATTTTGCGCATTCACTGTGCTTGCAGATGATCCCGAAATGCTAACGGCCAATGTGGGATACATTACCATCCCACGATTAGCGCCTGGCGGAAACCAAGTCAATCCTATTCGTTATGCCGCTATTCGCCAGGCGGCAATGTCACTCGGCGCACGCGGTGGCTTAGCATGGACTGCCAGAAATATTGATTTAGCATTACAAGCAGAATCTGATTTTCTCGATCAAGTATTCGACTTTAATCAATTATTATTGGGGCATAATGTATTACCACCTGTGTTGGCTGAAAGCAAAAACAATCTGAATCTTGCTAATAACAATACATTGCGTATTGCTACAAAAACATTTCGCATTATTCGTCCCGCACGTTTTGTCACTGCGCCGCCTATTTGGCGTAATTATTTGTGGATGCATTTTCGAAGACCCAAACTTTCCGATCAATCTTTATTACCACAAACCCGCGCAGAAAAATTTGTCTGGAATTATTATATCCAAAAGGGTTGGAGACATGGCAGCGAACAAGCCATGAGTATTTTTACCGACAATTTAAATCGCTTAAAACGCGATATGTTAGGCATGATTTTATATCGCAAATTATTAACGTTACACATGGTCAGCGCGCCTTTTGTAGCGAGTACTGATTTAGGTGTAACGGGCAATACCCATCAATTGCGCATCAATGATCAAGTGTTGCGTATTACGGCGCAATCACGACTACAAGTGAATGCGAAAAAATGGAGACCAGTGATAACGCCATGACCGAATCTTTTACATACCCACACGAACCTACCCGTTTCGAAGCGAAAAATATCGACGATTTACTCGTTTATTGTCATCGCATCAGCGCGTCAGACATCACCATTCAAACCGGTGAACCTGTTACTGTTGAAGTATTTGGTCGCATCCATAAAATCACCAAACGCAAATTAACCAATACAGAAACGGGTGATTTATTAAATGCCATGTATGGACCTAATGGCACAACACAAATCATGCGCGGCAATGATTTGGATACGCATTATGAAGTGCGTCCGAGTCGCTCCGAACGTTTTCGCTATCGCGTTAACGGCGTCGGTTGTTATGTTGAAGGTCACGAAGGCATACAAATCACGATTCGCACCATTCCTTCAACGCCACCGTCACTTGCCTCATTAAATTTACCGCAACCCATTATTGATGCGATGGCGCCGCAAGAAGGGGTTGTTTATATTACTGGCGCGACAGGTTCTGGTAAAAGCACACTATTGGCATCGATAATTAAAACATTGGCCGAAGAAAAAACCAGCAATCGCAAAATCCTCACCTACGAATCACCGATTGAATTTGTATACGACAATGTTGTTATGCCCACGTCCATTGTCGCGCAATCTGAAATTCCCAAACATTTACCCACATTTGCAGCCGGTGTGCGCAATGCACTACGACGCAAACCGCATTTAATTTTAGTGGGTGAAGCACGTGATCCGGAAACCATTAGTGCTGTCATCGAAGCTGCATTAACGGGTCATCCTGTTTACACCACATTGCACACCAATGGCGTTGCTGAAACCATTCGACGCTTGGTCGGCAGTTTTCCGCAAGAAGAACGTCTGGGTCGCACAATTGATATCATTGAAACATTGCGGCTCATCGTGTGGCAACGATTGGTACCCACAATTGATGGCAAGCGCGTTGCCTTGCGAGAATATTTGGTGTTTTCTGAAAGTTTGCGTGATCGTTTGCTCGATTCAGACCCTGAGAATATTACGCAAACATCGCGAATGTTATTACAAGAATATGGACAACCTATGCTGACCGATGTCGAAGCAAAATATAAAGAAGGATTGCTCAGCGATCGCTGGTATCAAATTTTAACGGCGCGATTGAGGAATGAGTGAAATACACCAAACCCCGAAAAGATTTAATGTTTATTCTCAATCCGCTCGTCATCATTTTGGGCATTATTTTATTTTGTTATCTTCCGCATGTCGTTTCTGCCTGTTTTTATTTGTTTTGGCTTAGCATTGCTTGCGCTTTATTTTTAATTCTATCGCCTTTTGGAAATAAACGTCTTGCACAAAACGCTGAAGATGCTGTTATACGCTTACCAAAATTACAGTGGTTTGTTTGTATTTTATTATTGGAATTGGGTTTATACGGTATCTATTGTGGAATCAGTCTGCTCAACGGCGATGTATTTCTCATTAATGGATCCGCGCAATCCCATCTTTTTTCGCACTCACTGAAAATGCAGTTGCTGCATTATGGATTATTCCCCTGGTCTTTATATGCATTGATTGCAATCGGCATGGGTGTTTTGGGATATTGCAAACAAACCGACGCCTATTTCAGCAATTTACTGAAACCCTTTACAAAACAAGGTCCGCAAGAAACACTCGGTCTTATTGTTAACAATATTGCTAGAAGTTCAACGCTATTTGGATTGAGCATCACGCTTTTATTTTTTATTTTTTTATTATTAAGTTTTGTTATATCACCCGAGATACAACTAAACATCGGATTTAAAACTGCCGCTTTGCTCACCACCTTATTATTATTGGTAGCATCATTCACCAATACCGCAAAACAACGCGTAAAACGACTTTTTTCAAACCGCATTTCAACAACCGTGAGCTTCCCACTTTTTTGTGTTGTGCTCGCCATCCTTATTTTGGTGTTAAATATCATATCCACCACACTCAGTAGTAACACACCGACACAATCCGAACCTGCTATCATCGCGCGCTGGATTGCCTATAATCGCCATACCGCGTGGTCATTTTTTTCAATCGTATGGTGGATTTGTCTTGCGCCGATCGTCTGTGGATTTATAGCGCGCGTCTCAAAAGGCTATAAAATAAGGGATATTTTGCTCTGCGTGCTAGCGTTCCCGATTTTACTCTGTGTATTTTTTATTGTTTCACGTGATTTTAATTTTTCGTCTATCGCTGTGTCATTGCTTACGCTCAAAATAGTATCGCTCATTTCATTTCTGATTGTGTTGCCATTACTGGTTAATCATGCCAATGCACCCATGATGATTCTTGCTTATTTTCCCAAAAATGGCGCGCCAAAACCTCGCGATCAACAGCCCTTTTTTTTAAAACTCTCGCGGCTGACCGTTGTGGCCACTTATTTTTATCTGGTTGTCGGTATCAATGGCATCAGTTTACTTATTTTTGTACCCAATTTTGCGGCAATTTTTAGTGTGTTGATCGCGTTGTTGGCGATTTTAAGAATGATTACTACATAATGAGATTACAATCGGGCTATTTCTTCAACATTATTGAACACGCGATCGTCGTCAGGCGGCAGCGGCACTCCAAAAAGTGATGGGCTTAATCGCTGTATAGTGGTTAACGTTATCATCTCTCCATCTCCATTCTCAGAAACAGCAGCGACATCACTGGTCGGCTCGTTGTTCTCTGGCGTGAGATAACCGAGCCTACCACTATCATTTGAAAAATAGCTTGGAACTACTGCCACCCCCACCACAGTACTCGCAGGCACATTATCCTCCCCCAAAAAAACGGGTTGCTCTACATTCTGTATTGGATTCATCGGATTCACTGGATTCAAATACTCGTTGGCAATTCTAATCTGGTTGTTCAATGCGTCTACTGGATTTGTCACGATTACCGACAAACCACAAAAACTACGCGGAGAAAAATCAATAACGTCAACGCCAACCTTAAGCATATAACGCTGATTAGGACGAACAAATGGCAGTACCGATTTATTGCAGGCTGAATAAAAAGCAAGCAAAACAAAACAAAAAACACCTAACAGTGGTATAGCGATTAACCCATTGGCGAGTTTAATATTATTGGTTTGTCCTCCTGTCGTATTATTCAGAGTGTATGCCGTTGCTATCCCGCAAAGTAAAAATAATGACAAAAGCGCGCTAAACCAGAATATTGATTTGTAAGTAGGCAGTCGGCAGATACTTTCCACTAAGTTTTTCAGTTCAAGCATTCGTCCTTCGACTGCTAAAATGTCACCATTGCGCAATTCCGGAATAAACGCAAACAGCTGATCATCAACCCATAATTTTATTTCTGGGAGTGTTGGTGGTCTCAACGCTAACTGCATCAGTGTCCGTCCCTGTCTCATATTTTCTCCTTGCAATCCCGTTTGTACTCATGTAGCATTACACCAGTATTTAAAACCCTTTGGAGCATGTTCATGAAAAAAACAATAAAAACCCTCACAGTCTACACGCTTGCAACATTATCTACAGCCTCTTTCGCAGCTAGCAAGCCCGTCACTGTTGGCATTTTGGTCCCTGTTGCATTGCCTGCTATGACGCAAATTGTGAACGGCTTTGAAACCGCTTTAAATAAAGAATCAAAAATGCCAGTGACCTATTTGGTCAAAAACGCACAAGGCAATGTCACGATTCAACAATCTATTTTACAAGAATTTAATTCCGCCCATGTCGCATTGGTTGCACCCATCGGCACAGATGCTGCACAAATGACTATCGCCATGGTGCGTAACGCACCCATCGTTGGTATTGCTGCTGATCATCTCAAAGAACAAGCAACAAAAGCAAATAACCCCAATGTCACTGGTGTGTTAAGCAGGGTAGCACCCTCAGCGCGCATGCAATTTATTCACGATGCAATGCCTAACTTAAAAAAATTAACCATTGTTTATAGCGCTGATGATCGTATTTTTTCACAAGTCAAACAATTTGAAAAAGCGGCAAAACAAGATCATATTCAAGTGCAAAAATTAATGGTATCGCAATTATCTGACATGTATACACTCAGTAAAAATATTGCGCCTGACTCACAAGCCATATTTATTTTAAAAGATGAATTAATTGTCAGTGGATTAAATACGTTATTGCAACAAGCGAACATAAAACATATTCCGGTCATTGCATCCGATGATGGTTCTGTTAGCAAAGGCGCTGCATTTGCATTGGGTGTTTCAGAGTATCAAACTGGTGTTGATGCAGGAAAAGTTGCGGCGCAAATTCTCGCTGGCAAAAAAGCATCTGACATGCCCGTACATGTCATGGATCATTATTTTGTGTTTTTAAATTCATCGACAAAAGATGCGGCGACTGCGAAAGCGGCGGCGAAGAAATTAGGATACACAGTGAAGGTCTTGTAAAATGCTAACGATTTTACTCAGCACGCTTCAACAAACCTTAATTTTTTTACCACTCGCGCTCGGCGTTTATTTAAGTTACGACGTTTTGATGGTAACGGATTTAACGGTTGAAGGCACATTCGTGTTAGGCGCTGCAATTTTTGCGCGCCTAACATCGCTGGGCTGTAATCAAATAATCAGTATTATCGCGGGATTATTGGGCGGTGTGATTATTGGTATATGTGTCACCATCATGCAACGTGTCGCAAAAATCAATTCATTAATCGCCGGTATTTTAGCGGTTTTTATGCTGTATAGCGTGAATTTTGGTGTCATGAATCGTCCTAACATCAGTTTACTTAATAGCCATATTTTTCTGCAACATTTGCAAGACTATTATCCTCACATGCTGACGTTTTTTTTAATTGGTTTTATATTACTGATATCAGCTGCGCTCTGTATTTTTTTACACAGCCAAACCGGATTATATTGTCGTGCATTTGGCAATAGCCCGCATTTACTCAAAAAACTCGGCAAAAATCCTGCCGTTTATTTATGCATCGGATTATCGCTCAGTAATATGCTTGCCGCACTTTGCGGAATCATGACAGCACAAATCGATGGGTATGCTGATATTTCCATGGGACTGGGCATGGCATTAACTGCGATCGGCGCTGTTGTTATCGGAAAAAAACTCATTTCAGGAATATTTAAATCAGATCGCTTTAGCGCGCTCATTGGTATTGCGGGGTGTTTACTCGGTGCTTTTATTTATTTTTTAATTTTCAATATATTATTGGATATTGGCATTAATCCCATTTATTTAAAATTATTATTAGGATTGATGTTGGTGGCATTTCTATCAACAGCGCATTACACCAAGCAACGCGGGGAATTATATGCAACAGCGGATTAGTTTTTTTGCGCTTGCTAACGCAAGTGCTTCTAAACTATCTCACTGGCTCAAACTGTCAGCAAGCACGCGCTAGTGAGATAGTTTAGAAGCCCTCGCGTAAGCGAGCGCGATACCATACAGAGATTAATATGCAACCATTGATTGAATTCCAAAACACCTGTTTTTCCATCGGAGAAAAACACATCATTAACACTATCACCACAACAATTTATCCCGGCGATTTTACGGTAATTTTAGGCGGCAATGGCTCCGGAAAAAGCACGCTATTAAAATTACTCAATCAAACCTATCACCATACATCAGGCGATATTATTTTTAAAAATAAACCCATCGAATCCTATGATTTTAAAACATTGCGACAAGAGATGGTAACCATTACCCAATTTATTA